>CBDUYA010000299.1:0-3783 GCA_965371335.1 uncultured bacterium
CGAAGGTGACCCGGCGCGCGGCGGAGGGAGGGTCGAGGCGACGACGCGCAGCGACTCGACCTCGATGTCCCGTTTCCCGGGGGAATGCCCGTAAAGCGCTTCGTAGAGAGTGATGAACCTGGTGCGGAGCGGGGCGTCCTCGTCCCAGGGGACCTCCAGAACTCCATCCTGGCCGGCGAGACGCAGGTGGACGAGGCGCAGGCGAACGAGCACCTGATCCGGTGTGACACCCTCGGCCACGACCTGCGCCACCGCGCGGCTCGCCAGACGATCCAGCCGGGCGGAAATGTCCGGCTCGACCTCGTCGAGATCCCTGAGAACCTGCTCCGATGCGAAGCGCTCGAGAACGGCGTCCCGCAGGCCGAGGGCGCTCAACAGGCCGGCGTCCGGCGGCACCATGATGGTGGTGATTCCCAGACGATCGGCCACACCACAGGCGTGCTGCGCGCCGGCGCCTCCGAAGGCGACCAGAGCGTAGTCGGCCGGGTCGTATCCCCGGCGCACCGAGATCGACCGGATCGCGTCGGCCATTCTCTCATTGGCGATCTCCAGGAATCCCTCCAGCAGCGCCTCCCGGCCCGGCCGCTCACCCGATCGGGACGCGATCGAGGCCTCGAGTTCGGCGGCGGCGCGTTCGGCCGCAGCGGTCAGGATCGGCACCTCGAAGCGGGTCGGATCGAGCCGCCCGAGCAAAAGGTTGACATCGGTGAGGGTCAGGGGACCGCCGGCGCCGTATCCGGCGGGACCGGGCGAGGCGCCGGCGCTCCGCGGTCCGACGCGCAGCCGGTCGCCGTCGAACCAGCAGATCGATCCGCCTCCCGCCGCGACGCTCTCAATGGCCAGGGCCGGCGCCACCAGGCGGGCATCGCCAACCTGATGCTCGAACAGGTATTCGTACTCTCCGTCATAACGGGCGACGTCGGTGCTCGTCCCTCCCATGTCGAAGGTGATCACCCGCTCGATGCCGGAACGGGCCGCCACCTGCGCGGCGCCGACCACGCCGCCCGCCGGACCGCTCAGCAGGGAGTCCTTGGGATGGAAGGCGCCGGGCGTCACCAGTCCTCCGGCGCTGGTCATGACATGGATGCGGCCGCCGGGAAGGCGTGAGCGGACGCGGTCCAGATAATCCTGCACGACCGGGCCGAGGTAGGCGTCGACCACCGCCGTCTGGGTGCGCGGCAGGAGCTTGATGCTGGGGGCGAGATCGGCCGAGCAGGACACATGGGTGAATCCCTCCCGCCGGAGGAGATCACGGATCTGCTCCTCGTGGCGGGGGTTACGGTAGGCGTGCATGAGAGCGACGGCGGCGACCCGGATGCCGCGCGCCGCCAGATCGCCAGCGGCCTCGGCAAGCGCGCCGCTATCGAGCGGCCTCAGGACGGTGCCGTCGGCGGCAAGGCGCTCGTCCACCTCCACCACCGCTTCCGGCAGCGGTCTCGGGAGTGTTATCTCGAGGGCGAACAGATCAGGGCGCTGCTGGTTTCCGATGCGCAGCAGGTCGCCGAACCCCCGGGTGACGAACAGCGCCATCGGCACGCCGGCCCGCTGCAGCAGAGCGTTGGTGCCGAGCGTGGTGGCGAGTCGCAGCATGATCGGCGGCAGGGGACGATCCCGTGGAGTCCGGGTAATGAGTTGCGCGGCGAGGACCGGGGTTTCGTCGGGCGACTGGACTTCGAAGGCGGTACCCTCCTGCAGCGTGGGTGAGGGGGCCTCGCTCAGTTGGAGAACGGCGCCGGCCGGATCGTAACGCTCCACCCGGCAGTCAGGGGACGCTCCGTCCAGCATCCTGAAGCCGAAGCCGCGCAGGAGATCGGGATGGGCGCCCCAGTTCTCGCGTATGGCATAGCGATCGGGCGTGAGACGGCGCAGAATCGTGCCGCGCAGAGCGCCGCTGCTCAGGACTTTGACCCGGTGGGTGCGTCCCTCGGCGTCGATGCCGATCCCGTCGGTGAAGGTGCCTCCGACATCGACGAAGATGCGCCAGACGACGGTGTTCACTCCTCTCAGTTGGCCGAAGAAGCCCGTGCGCCGGCCTGGACGAGGACCACGGTGACGTTGTCGTCGCCGCCGCGCTCATTGGCCTGCTCGATCAGAGCGCGGCACCCCCCCTCGAGGTCGTCCGGGTGCGCTTCCAGCGTCTTGAGGATGTCATCGTCTTCGAGCATGGTCGTCAGGCCGTCGGAGCAGAGAAGAAGGCAATCGCCCTCCTCGAGCTCCTGCTCGACCAGGTCGGGCTCGACCGCCTCCTGGCTGCCGACGGCGCGGGTCAGAATGTTGCGCGCCGGATGGCGGCGGGCCTCGGAGGAGGTGAGGGTCCCGGCAATGACCTGCTCGTTGACGAAGGTGTGATCGCAGGTCAACTGCATGATTTCCGCGTTCCGGGTCAGGTACGCGCGGCTGTCGCCGACCGAGCCGATGTAGGCCCGGTTCCCCCGGATGTAAGCCAGCACCACCGTCGTCCCCATGCCGCGCCGGCTCTGATCCTTGCGCACCGAGCGGACGATCTCCTGATTGGCCAACCGGATGGCGTTCAACACCTTGCGGGCGGGAACGGGCAGCTTCGCCTCCCGCGGGGAGAGGGGGCCCTGCATCGAGGCGGGAAGGGTCGGATCGTCTCCCACCGGCCCGCCGGAGATATGCCGTTCGATCGATTCGACCGCCAGGCGTGACGCCACCTCGCCGGCCGCGTGCCCGCCCATGCCGTCGGCCACCACGAACAGGCCCTGGTCGGGCAGGATGACGAACGAATCCTCGTTCGACGCCCGTTTCCTGCCGACGTCGGTCCGGCCGCTGACGTTGATGCTCAACTGGGGCTGCTTCGGCTCAGTCACGATTCCCACCCTGAGCCCGTATCCTATCGCGCCTTGGCCCGGAAAGTTCCTCAAGCTTGGCAATCGCCGGTTGATTTGCCGGTTCGGCGGCCAGAACCGCCCGCAGCTCGAGGCCGGCCTCCTCGTCCCGGCCGACCGCCGCGAGAGCGAAACCGAGATTGAGGCGGGCGACCTGGTAATCGCCGCTGTTTTCCAGCGCCCGGCGGAAGGCGCTGATCGCCTCCTCCCATTGCTCCATCTCGCCATAGGCCACGCCGAGGTAGTTCTGGACATCGGCGTATTCCTGGCGGTAGCGGGACGCCCGGTGGAATCTGTCGATGGCGTCCTCGAAAGCCCCATCGCGCAGGCTCCTGAGGCCACGGCGGAAGTAGAAGCGGAAGCTTTCCGGCTGCCGTTCGAAGGCGGTTCGCATGGCGTTTTCCGCCTCCGTCGGATCCCCCTGCTCGAGAGCGGCGGCCCCTCTGCGGTACGGTTCCTCGATGGCGCGCACCGCCAGCTCGTGCGCCGCGGCGAACTCGCGTCCGGCCGCCTCGCGATCCCCCCCCCGCAGAAGGAGGAGGCCCAGGTTGGTGTGCGCCTCGAGATAATCGGGGTGCAGCTCGAGGGCGTGCCGGTACGCCTCGACGGCATCGTGATCGAGGCCGAACCGGGCGCACAGGGAGGCGAGCCGGAAATAGATATCGGGGTAACCGGGCGTCAGCGTCAGGGCCTGGCGATACGCTTCTACCGCCTTGCCGATGTCCTCCGTCTCCTCGAGCTTTTCGGCGATGGCGATGCGGGACTGGGTCAGGTAGTAGAGGGCCATGGCGCGATCCGACCCGGTCGAGTCGGTCGCCTCGAGGGCGCGGGTGAGGTATTCGATCGCCTGCTGCGTCTCCCCCCGGTCGTAATGGTAAATGCCCGACTTGAGCTGGTAGTTTCCCAGCAGATTGCGGACCGCCCGGAGGAATCT
>CBDUYA010000300.1:0-3684 GCA_965371335.1 uncultured bacterium
ATAGCCGTGAGCCGCGAACAGTTGCCAGTCGAAGCGGAAGCGGTTCTCGTACTGACCGACCGGCCCTCCGTGGATCCGCAGGATGGCCGGGTACCGGCGCCCCGTTTCGAATCCGGGCGGCTTCACGACGAATCCGCCGATTTCAGTGCCGTCGGCGCTCTTGACGCGGATCGTCTCCATGGCGCCGAGACGGATCCCTTGCAGCAGCTCTTCGTTCTGCCGCGACAGCGGACGCAGGCCTTCCTTCTCGACCGCCATCACCTCGGGAGGGCCGGCCGGCGTGGCGACCAGCACCGCCAGCTTTCCCTGCGGACCGACCGCGAAATCGCTGACGACCTCCCCCGCGGCGGTCAGCCGCTCGATGGCGCCACCGGCGGCCGGTACGCGGGCGAGATACGACTCGCCGTCGTCCTCCAGGATGAAGAAGAGGGAGCGGCCATCGGGAGACCAGCGCGGGCGTGTGGTGTTGCGATCGAGATCCTTCGTCGGCAGGCCCGGCTCTCCGCCCTCGACGCTGATGACCGCCGCCTGCGTGATCGCGTACCACATCTTCTCCGGCGCACCGCCATGCAGATAGGCGATCGTGCGGCCGTCCGGGCTCCAGGCGGGGCCGGACCCGTAGTCGGGGTCGCTGTCGGCCCCCTTGCTCTTCGTCAACTGCCCCGCGCCGGCGCCATGGCGCGCTTTCATCACGTAGATGTCCCAGTTGCTGTGACGATCGGGGTCCTCTCCCCGCTTGCTCACGAAGGCGATCGACTCCCTGTCGGGCGACCAGGCGGGGAGAGACTCATTGAACGGGCCGGGGGTCAGAATCGCCGTCTTGCGGGTGGCGAGATCGAGCAGGTGAAGATGACTCCGTTCCCTGCCGAGGTAGCCGACCGTGTCCTGTTTGAACTGCAATCGATCGAGAACGATCGGCCGCGGCCGTTTCTTATCCTTGTCATTCGGCTCCGCCCCGCTCTCGTCCCCCGCCGGCGCGGCCGGTTCCCCTGCCAGCGGGGTCTTCACCTTCGGGTCGTCGACGACCAGCACCAGCCGCTTGCCGTCCGGCGACCAGGCATAGTCCGTGACTCCCCCCTCGAGTTCGGTCACCCGCTCCGCCTCGCCTCCCGCCCGCTCGAGCAGCCAGAGTTGATCGGTCTCTTTCTCGTACGATCGCGAGGAGAGAAAGGCCAGATAACGTCCGTCCGGGCTGAAGCGCGGGGTGTGCTCGCTGGCCGGACTGGTCGTCATGCGGAGCGTCCGCCCGCCGTCCCAGGAAGCGATCCAGATATCGCTGTCCTGCTTGTCCCTCTCGCGGTCGAGCCGCGAGACCGTGAAAGCGACCGATCGGCCATCCGGCGAGAATTGCGGATCGCTCACGCCGCGCAGGGCGAAGAGATCATCGAGCGCCAGCAACCGTGCCGCTCCACCACGGTTGCCGGTCGACACGGCGGCGGCGGCCGGGGCCAGGGCTCCGGCCGGAAGAAGGATCGCGACACTCAACGCCAGTGCCGGCATGGCTCGGCTCATCTTCCTCGTTCTCCTCATTCTCCTCATTCTCCTCATTGCGGCGGTCCGGACATCGCATAGCGCTTCAGGGTGAGCGGCCGCAGCGCCCCCTCCCCCTCGACGAGGCGGTAGGCGCGATCGAACGGAACGTCCCGGAACGTCTGCACCTCTCCCGTCGCCGGCCACTTCACCTCGATCACCTCGATCGACCCGGCATCGCCCAGGCCGATCTCCTGCTGCAGGCTGTTCCCCCCGAAGCTGCCGCCGCTCTCCACCGTCGTGTAAATGTCGCGGTGCCCCGCCGGCGCGCGCACCCGCACGCGGATCCGGGCGCCGATCGCCGCGCGGTTCGAGCGGCGCCCCTCCATGCGCAGGGTGATCCAGTGATTCCCGTGGCCCGGGTTCTCGTACAGAGCATCGGCAAAGACATCGATCTCGTAGAACCCGCCCATCTCCGCGAACAGGTCCTGATCGCCGTCGTTGTCGATGTCGCCGAAGGCGATGCCGTGTCCCTTCTGCAGGTGGCCCATACCGGCGGAGTAGGTGACGTCCTGGAACTCGACGCCTCCCGCGTTCCTGAACAGACGGTTGGGGATCACCATGCGCAGGGTGGGAGACCCGGTGCCGATGTAGAAGTCGGGGTAACCGTCGTTGTCGAGATCTCCGTAGTTCGAGCCCATCGACAGCGCCACCCGGTCGATCCTCGCCTCCTTCGAGACGTCGGTGAAGGTCCCGTCCCGATTGTTGCGATAGAGGCGCGGCGTCGCGGTGCGGCTCTCACGGCCGAGGTGGAGCGCCACCACGTCCCCCAGGTCGGTGATCTGGTAACCGCCGGCGAAGATATCGAGCCAGCCGTCGTTGTCGTAGTCCCAGAACCACGCCGGCAGGCTATACCGCGGCTCCGTCACGCCGGCCTGCCTGCCAACCCGGGTGAAGCCCCAGTCCTCGCCGCGCGGTCCGGGGGTCGCGCGCGGCCCGTCGTTGTGAAACAGCATATTGTCGCCGTTCTGAACCGAGACGTAGAGGTCCTGCAGCCCGTCGTTGTCGTAGTCGCCCCAGACCACGCCCTTGACGTAGCCGAGCCGCGGGTCGCCCAGATTGACGGCGCGGTCCGTGAACGTCCCGTCGCCGTTATTGTGGAACAGCTCGCAGGGGTGGGGATCCTCCTGCAGATGCTCGTTCCCCACGATCAAATCGAGCCACCCGTCGTTGTCGTAGTCCCCGAACGCCGCGGTCTGCGTCGGGCGGAAGCTCAGCAGACCGGCCTCCCGGGTGACGTTCTCGAACCGCCCCCGCCCGTCGTTGCGCAGCAGCGAGTTGGGAAACCGCCCCCCCTTCTTCATCCACCCGCCGCGCAGGACGAGGACGTCCTGATCCCCGTCGTTGTCATAGTCGGCGTGTTTCATGTTGAGACCGCCGACCTCCCCCATCAGCCCCGCCGCCTCGGTCCGGTCGCTGAACGTCCCGTCGCCATTGTTGTGGAAGAAACGCATCTGATCGGTCAGTCCCATCGACGAGATCATGATGTCGAGCAGGCCGTCCCCATCGAAATCCTCCATCAATCCACCCCCGGCCTGAGCCGGGGCGATGAGCCCCGCCTGCGGGGCGACGTTGCGGAAATGCCCCACATCGTATTCGGCTGCGAACACCTGCGGCGGGATCAGCCAGCGATCCGGCACCTCCTGCGGATAACGGCCGATCGTCATGTGGATGATATTGAGCAGCCAGCGCGCGCCGAGATCCTCCGGGACCTCGTCCAGCACGGCAAGCAGCTCCCGGATCGCGGCGCGCGGTCCCCGTTGCACCGTGTAGATCCCTTCCTTGCGGATCGGCAGCAGGCAGGAGCTCGCGTTGTGACGGCTGATGCAGTTATCGAGGGTCCCCTGTCGCATATAGCAGATCGCCAGGAAGTCCCGCGTCTCGTGCAGCGGAGGAGCGCCGACCGCGGCGCCGGCGCCGGGGAACAGAAACGGCTCGACCGTCCGCATCGCCTCGTCGATGCGGCCCGTCTTGAGAAGCTCGTCGGCGAGGTTGGAGGTGAGCATCACCTGCTGTCTCGGGATGGAGGCCTTTTCGATCGCCTGCTTGAGAAAAACAACCCTGGCCGAATTATAAAAAGGGTTGGTGACCGGGTCGAGGTCCCGCACGATGGAGGCGATCATCGCGGGAATGGTCCCCTCCTCCGCAGCGGGG
>CBDUYA010000301.1:0-3672 GCA_965371335.1 uncultured bacterium
CCCAGATCTACCGCATCGATCACTACCTCGGCAAGGAGACCGTCCAGAACATCCTGATCTTCCGCTTCGCCAACGGCATCTTCGAGCCGATCTGGAACCGGCGCTACATCGATCACGTGCAGATCACCGTGGCCGAGACGGTCGGCGTCGAGCAACGCGGCAACTACTACGACGCCGCCGGCGCCCTGCGCGACATGGTGCCGAACCACATCCTGCAACTGCTCGCCTTCACCGCGATGGAGCCGCCGAACTCCTTCGACGATCGCGCCGTGCGCGACGAAAAAGCGAAGGTGCTGCGGGCCATTCAACCGATGTCGCCGGAGGAGGTGCTGACGCGCAGCGTGCGGGGGCAGTACGGCGCCGGGGCGTCGCCGGGCGGGCCGGTGCCCGCCTACCGCGACGAGGTCAAGGTGGCGAAGAGTTCCGCCACCGAGACCTACGTCGCCCTCAAGCTGCACATCGACAACTGGCGCTGGGCCGAGGTGCCGTTCTATCTGCGCACCGGCAAGCGCATGCCGAGACGGGTGACCGAGATCGTCATCCAGTTCAAGCAACCGCCGTTCACCCTGTTCCGCGATACGCCGGTCGACCAGCTTCCCGCCAACCAGCTGGTGCTGAACATCCAGCCGGACGAGGGGATCGCCCTGCACTTTCAGGCGAAGTTGCCGGGGCCGGTTCTGCGAATGGGCGCGGTCGACATGGACTTCAAGTACGCGCAGCATTTCGGCTGCGATCCGAGCACCGGCTACGAAACCCTGCTGCACGATTGCATGCGGGCCGACGCGACGCTGTTTCAGCGCGATGATATGGTCGAGGCAGGCTGGGGAATCGTCCAGCCGCTGCTCGACGTCTGGAAGGCCCTGCCGCCGCGGGGCTTTCCTAATTACGCCTCCGGCAGCGAGGGCCCGAAGGAGGCCGACGAACTGCTGAAGCGGGACGGGCGGAGATGGATGAGGCTCAACGATGATCCTCGCCGTTGACATCGGCGGGACCAAGACCCGCGTCGCGCTGTTCGAGCGGGTGGAGGGACGACTGGCGCGGCGCGCCGAGAAGTCCTTTCCCAGCCAGGAGCACGCCGGCCTCGAATCGATTGTCCGTCGGTTTCAGGAGGAACATCCGGGGCGCCCCCGGTGTGCCTCCTTCGGGGTCGCCGGCCCGGTGCGGGACGGCCGGAGCGAGACGACCAACCTTCCCTGGCTGGTCGACTCCCGGCGGCTGGCCGATCTCCTCGGCCTCGAGCGGGTCGGACTGATCAACGACCTGGAAGCGAATGCCTGGGGTCTGCAGGAGCTGGAGGCGGACGACTTCGTCGTCCTGAGCGCCGGGAGTCCCGATGCCGCCGGCAACCAGGCGATCATCTCCGCCGGAACCGGTCTGGGGGAGGCAGGGCTGTTCTGGGACGGCCGGCGCCACCACCCGTTCGGCACCGAGGGGGGGCACGCCGACTTCGCGCCGCACAACGATCTGGAGGAAGAGCTGCGCCGTTTCCTGCGCGACAGCTTCGATCACGTCAGTTGGGAACGGGTGGTGTCGGGTCCCGGGCTGGTCAACATCTACCGTTTCCTGCGCGAGACGGGACGCGGCGAAGAGCCGCCGGGGCTGCGCGATGCGATGCGCGCCGGCGATCCGGCGGCGGCGATCTCCGCGGCGGCGCTCGAGGGGGGTTCGCCGCTCGCCTCCGACGCTCTCGATCTGTTCGTCTCCTTCTACGGCGCCGAGGCGGGCAACCTGGCCCTGAAGGTGATGACGACGGGTGGGCTGTTCATCGGTGGAGGGATCGCCCCGAAGATTATCGATCGGCTGCGCGGCGGCTCATTCATCAGCGCCTTCCACGCCAAAGGCCGCATGCGGTCGCTGGTCGAGGCGATGCCGGTCCGGGTGGTGCTGAACGACCGGACCGCCCTGCTGGGGGCCGCCCGGCACGCCGAGAGCCTCTGAGGAGGGGCAATGGAGATGAAGAACATTCAGTTGAACCGCCAGGTGGAGGGGCACCTCAAGGGGCGTGGCCGGATCGCGGTGGAGCTGCAGACGATCCTCGGCCGGCTCGCCTTCATCGGCCGGAGGCTGGCGGGCCAGATCGCCCGCGCGACGTTCCTCGACCAGCTTGGCCTGGCGGGCACCGGCAACGTCAGCGGCGAGGCGCAGAAGAAGCTCGACGTGGTCGCCAACGATCTGCTGGTCGAGGGGTTCTCCAGCATCGGGATCATCGCGATGATCCTGTCGGAAGAGCTGGACGAGCCGCTGATTCCCACGGGAGGAAGCGAAGGCGGCTACGTCCTCTGTATCGATCCGATCGACGGGTCGTCCAACACCGACATCAACGGCCCGCTCGGCACCATCTTCGGCGTTTACCGCCGGCAAGGTGGCGGCCCTGGAGAGCGGGCGGACGTTGCTCTTCCCCAGGGGTCCGAAATCGTCGCTTCCGGATACATCCTCTACGGACCGAGCACGCAGATGGTCTACACGGCGGGCGACGGCGTGTTCGGCTTCACGCTCGACACGGAGCAGGGGGAGTTTCTTCTCACCCACGATCGGATCCGCTGTCCGGAGCGTGGCACATACTACAGCGCCGACCTCGGCAGCCAGCGCGGCTGGCATCCCAACATCGGGCGCTATCTCGACTGGGTGACCGAGAGTGACGCCGGCACGCGCCGTCCCTACTCGCTGCGCTACAGCGGCGCCCTGGTCGCCGATCTGCACCGGAGTCTGATCGAGGGAGGGCTTTACTTTTACCCGGGAACCGCGCAGCAACCGGACGGCAAGCTGCGCCTGTTGTACGAATGCGCTCCCCTCGCCTACCTGACCGAGCAGGCGGGCGGGCGGGCCTCGACCGGAAGGGGCCGCATTCTTGACATCGAGACCCGTGAGGCCCACCAGCGCTGCCCTCTGGTCATCGGCAGCGCCGGGGAAGTGGCCCTTTACGAAACCTTTCTGCGAAACGGCAGCCCTGACTGAGGAGAGAGCCCAGTGACCGAACGCGTACGTGAGATGCTGTCCTGGTACGGGAGCGCCAATCCGGGCACCCTGACCAGCCTGTCGCGACTTCTGAACCATGGCCGCCTTGCCGGCACCGGCAAGCTGGTCATCCTGCCGGTCGATCAGGGGTGGGAGCACGGTCCGGCCCGCAGCTTCGCCGTCAACCCCGCCGGCTACGATCCCCGCTACCACTTCGAGCTCGCCCTCGAAGCCGGTTGCAATGCCTACGCCGCGCCGCTCGGCTTTCTCGAGGCGGGAGCGCGGGAGTATGCCGGCCAGCTCCCTCTCATTCTCAAGATGAACAACCGTGATTCCCTGCATGAAGAAAAGGACCCGCATCAGGCCCGCACCGGCAGCGTGCAGGACGCACTGCGGCTCGGGTGTGCGGCGATCGGCTTTACTATCTATCCCGGATCCTCCGCCCGCCTGGAGATGTACGAGCAGATCCGCGCCGCCGCGGAAGAGGCGAAGCGTCACGGCCTGGCGGTCGTCATCTGGTCGTACCCGCGCGGTTCTGAACTCGACAAGAAGGCGGAGACGGCGATCGACGTGACCGGTTACGCGGCGCAGATCGCGGCGCAGCTCGGGGCCCACATCATCAAGGTAAAGCTCCCCTCCAGCCACCTCGGCCAGGACGCCGCCCGCAAGGTGTACGAGAAGGAAGGGATCCCGATCGAAACGATCGCCGACCGGGTC
>CBDUYA010000302.1:0-3657 GCA_965371335.1 uncultured bacterium
ACCCCGGCCCGGCTGCCATTGAACTCGAGGAATAGGGTCGGCTGCACGGCATATTCGAGGTTGGAGTGCCTGTTCACCGCATCGAGCTGGATCTCGTCGAGCAGCTCGATGCGCGCCACCGGGATACCGGTCTGGATGATGAGGATCACCGCGTCGACCGCCGACTTCATGTCGGGAAACGGCACCACCGCCGCGGCGATCGCCTCCGGCACGCCGAACAGCCGCACCGTGACCTTGGTGATGACCCCGAGCGTCCCCTCGGAGCCGACGAACAGCCGCGTCAGGTCGTAGCCGGCGGACGATTTGCGCGCCCGCCGCGCGGTCTGCACCACCTTACCGTCCGGCAGCACCACCTCGAGGGAGAGCACGTTCTCCCGCATCGTCCCGTAGCGGACCGCGTTGGTGCCGCTGGCCCGCGTCGCGGTCATCCCGCCGAAGGTCGCATCGGCGCCCGGATCGACGGCGAAGAACAGGCCCATGTCGCGCAGGTGCTCGTTCAACTGCTTGCGGGTGACGCCGGCCTCGACCTGCGCATCGAGATCCGCGACGTGCACCGACACGATCCTCTTCATGTGCGACAGGTCGATGGAAAGGCCGCCCCGCTCCGCGATCAACTGGCCTTCGAGCGAGGTGCCCGCCCCGAACGGGATGATCGGCATCCTGGCGGCGGCGCAGATCCGCACGATGGCGCTGACCTCGTCCGTGCATTCGGGAAAACAGACCGCCTCCGGCGCCTTCGGCGGATGCCACGATTCGTCCTTGCCATGGTGTTCGCGGACCGCCAGCGCGGTGGTGAACCGCTCCCCCAGTAGATTGCGCAGCAACTCGAACGGCCTGTCTCTGGTGTCTTGTGCCGGCGGCATGAGGTCCCCTCGTGTCCAATCTCTATTGTGACACAGGCGCCACTCCGGGGGTCGCGCTGCTAAAAGAGGGTGTAGATGTAGGGAGCGACGCCGGTGGCGGCGAGGAACATCAGCACACCGAAGATCAGCAGCAGGCCGATGAGGGGCAGCATCCACCACTTCTTGTTGTTCTTCAGCAGGAAGTATAAATCGCCGGCGAACGATGTCCGGTTCAATTCCCCCAGCCGGGCAAACTCATCCGCCTCGGCTTTCCCGCCGTCGCCCTGACGATCCCGTTCGACGTCTCCATGCGGATCCATGCTCAGCTCTGCCGGTAGTAGCCGGCCACGTCGTCCGTCCGGGAGTACTCGCGCCAATACGATTCGATCCGCGACCGCCTCAGCAGCAGCGGATCCCGTCGGATCAGCCTGAACCACAGACCGAGCGGCGTGAAGACTCCATAATAGATGATCCGCAGCAGGAGGTTCGAGATGAGCCAGCCGATCGGCAGCGTCACCGCCATGATGACGACGTATGGGAGGCGTATGGCTTCGGGACAGGGCAGGCCGATGACGAAGAGGAGAACGCCGAGAGCCCAGACGAAGGCGGATCCGGTGAGCGAACCGGAGACGCGCCACACGATCATGCCGATCAGCGCCAGGCCGAACAGCGAGACGACCGCGAACTGCCTCAGTTGCCGTCGCGTCGGATACCACGACGGGCTGATCACGCCGGGTCTCCGCGGCGGCCGATCATGACGTAGAATCCTCCCTCCCTGTTGCCGGTGGCGATCATCTTCGCCTGGGCGAGGGCGCGACGGAACGGCGTGCCCCGTCCTGCCGGCTCGAACAAACCTTCGTCCCGGTGGAACGGCTCCCAGACGTCCGGCTTCGGCACACCGTTGACGAATTCGAACCCCGATTCATCGAACCAGCGCTGCACCTCCCCCATGGTGTGCTTCGATTCGTGCGGATGCCGGTACTGATCGGCAAACCAGGCGTCCCGTTTGGCGGCGCCCAGGCGCGCCGTTCGCAGGTAGGGATCGATCCCCTTCAGCCGTCCATTGGTGAGCCTGAACAGGGCACGCCGCAGGTCGAGCAGCAGCCTGCCGTAGCGGTTGTACAGGCCGAGGACAACGTAGCCGCCCGGTTTCACCAGCCGCGCGATGCGCCGGAATCCTCCCTCCGGATCACTCGTGTGGTGCAGCACGCCGTTGCACAGCACGACGTCGAATTGAGCGTCGCGGAAAACCGGGCGAAACAGATTCATCTGCATGAACCGCACGCGCGACAGACCGTGTGTGCGGCGAAAAGTCTCCGCCAGACGGAGTGAATTCAGGCAGAGGTCGGTGCCGATGACGGTCCTGCAGCCGACGCCGAGGAAGTTGGAGAGCTGGCCGGTGCCGCAGCCGATCTCGAGAATGCGGGTGTTAAAGTCGATTTGCTCCTGCAGCAGCCGCGCGTAGAGGCCGCGGCGCGATTTTGCGATCAGCGACCCGACCGAGTCGGCGTCGTCGTAGTCGGGAAACGGGTGCTCTTCGTAGAACTTCTTGACGATGTCGGTGACGTCGCCCGCTGTTCTCTCGTGCGGCCAGAAGAATTCCCAGATGCCGTGGCGCCGCGTGAAGCGGGTCCGGCAGGCACCGCACACGGCCATGTCGCCCCGAGCCGCGAGCTCCCCCTCGCAGGCGGGGCAGAACCAGAGGGCGCCGAGCGCCCTGTCCTCTGTCTCGCCCGACGCTTCCTCGACCCGCGCCTCGATGCTGGCCGCTTGCTCACGCTTCATCAGCAGGCAGTTCTGCAGCACCAGCGCATCGATGTCGGACGACATGAAGGTCCGGTATGCCTCCTCCGGCCGGTTGATGATCGGCTCCCAGCTCAGGTTGAAGCTCGTATTGATGATGACCGGGCAGCCGGTCAGCTCGTGAAAGCGCCGCATGAGGCGCTCGTATCGACCGTGCCGTTCCCCATCGACGGTCTGGATGCGGGCCGAGCCGTCGACATGCGTGACCGCCGGTATTTCCGACAGAGGCGTCTTAAGTCGAGCGAGGCCCTGCAGGCCGCTCTCCCCGCCGCTCGGCAAGGTACGGCGCTTCGCCGCAACCTGCGTGACGATCAGCATGTAGGGACTCTCGTCACCCCGACGCGTGTCGAAATAGTCGGACGCGTAATCCCGCAGGACGGACGGCGCGAACGGCCGGAAAGATTCCCGATACTTGATCTTCCGGTTCATCACCGACTGCATGTCATGGCGGCGCGCATCGCCGAGGATGCTGCGGCTGCCTAGCGCCCGGGGCCCGTACTCCATCCGTCCCTGACACCAGCCGACGACTCCTCCGTCGGCGATCAACCGGGCCACGCGCTCGATCAGGTCCCCATCGTTCAGCACCTTGTAGGCGGCCCTGGAGCGATCGAGAAAGGCGCGGGCCTCGTCATTGGTGAACGCCGGCCCGAGCAGCGATCCCCTCTGCGCATCCTGCACGCACGGGCGGCGCTCCCTGCCGAGCAACTGGTGCCAGATCATCATCGCCGTGCCGATCGCTCCGCCTGCATCTCCCGCTGCCGGCTGAATCCAGATCCGCTCGAAGCCGGCCTCGCGCAGGATGCGACCGTTGGCGACGCAGTTCAGCGCCACCCCTCCGGCCAAGCAGAGATGGCGCGATCCGGTCAGGCGACGCGCGTGGCGAGCGGTTTGCAGCATGATCTCCTCCGTCACCTTCTGCACAGAAGCCGCCAGATCCATGGTGCGCTGCGTGATCGGCTCGTCGGAGCGCCGCGGCGGGCCGCCGAACAGGTCATGAAACTTGCTCGACGTC
>CBDUYA010000303.1:0-3654 GCA_965371335.1 uncultured bacterium
GGACAGGCCTCTGAAGCCGCCGTGAAAGCTGCCTGCGGCCGGGTTTATGTGGCATTCGATGCAGGTCATGCCACCGATTTGCGCTTTGACTGCAGGCACCGCAAAGAACACCCCGACGCAAAGAAGAGCGGCAGACGCCGCTCGAGCGGACCGCTTCATGGTCACCTCCCCTCACCCCGGAACACTTCCAACCGTCGAGCGCCCTGGTTGTTGACCACAAAGAGGTCGCCCGTGCGCTCGTCCAGATGGACGTCCAACGGCAGCATCAACTCTCCCGGCTGTTGCCCCTCGATGCCGATTTCCGCCAGCAGCTCGCCGCTGGTTCGATCGAGAACCAGAATCCGGCCGCCCAGGGCGTCTGCAACAAAGATCTTCCCATCCCGGCTTGTCGAAATCCCCTGCACGCGCACGAACTGAGTCGTCGGGTGCGTGCTGCGGTCGCCATCAATCTGAAAGAGCAAGTTGCCAGCATAATCGTAGATGAGGATGCGCGCCGCCTCTCGAGCGCGGAAGGAACCACGCGGGTCACCGTAGTCGCTTACCAGCACCTCCTGGCGCGCCTCGTCGATCGCCAGAGAGACCGGGCTCATCACCTCGCCCGCTTCGTCCGCGGGAATAAAAGCCTCCAGGAACGCTCCCTTGCGATCGAAGATCTTGACGCTCTTCTGGCGGCCATCGAGAACGAAGACCAGTTGCAGTTTCCTGTCGACCGCAATCGCGATCGGGTTTTCGATCGAGCCGGGCGCTCCCCGGGGACTGAAACCGAGGTTGTATTCGAAGCGGAGCTCGGTTCCGCCCTTCGGAGAGCCCTGCATGCGGTAGACTTCGACGTTCTTCGTTTCGGTGTTGCCGACGAAAACCAGCCGGTTCCAGGTCGCCAGACCGAAGGGAGCCCCTTCGTCCGGCAGCGGGAAGCTCCAGACCGGCTCCAGGTCGTCCTTGCGTACGGCCACTACTGACCCATTTCCCCGGTCGGTCACCAGCACCTGGCCAGGCGGACCTTCCGCAATCCGTCTCGGGCTGTTGAGGGCTTGAGCCCGGGCAAGCCCGAAGCCGGTCAGGGTGAGGCCCACCAGCATCCAACTCGCAACCGAAGTTGACAGCAAACGGCGGTTTGGGATTCGCTGCTGGTCGCTGAGCATCTCGAGTGCCCTCCTTTTCAACCCTCGCCCCGCTCCGTCAGTATGCCATTTTCGTGCCAATATACGCTCCCTTTCGCCGGTTCCGCTGCATAGAAACGCCTGGGACATCGGGGAAATCCGAGAGGAATGTACTTCAAGCGGCACGGAATTTGCGAATATAGTGCCGGGAGCGCATGTTGCGGATTTCAGATCCATCAGTCAGGGCACCCTTCCGACTGCGGTCGTGGGGCCGGATGTCCGCACTGATCGCCGGCGCGCCGCTGCTCTTCTCCCCAGCGGCGTTTGCCGAACCGGCCGCAGTGGAGCACCCGCGCCTGGTGAGCGCCGCGGCGACCCGTTGCACGACCTGCCACAAGGACCTGTTCGAGGGGCGCGGCACGGTGCATGCGCCGGCCCGGGACGATTGCGGCGGCTGCCATGAGGTGACGATCGCCGGGACCGGGACCCGGATCGCCCTGGTGGAACAGGAACCGGCCCTCTGTCTGCTCTGCCATGACGATCTGGCCAGTGCCGCGGAGGGGGATCTCGCCGTCCCGCACTTCCCGGTGACCGACTCCTGCCTCGGGTGTCACGAGGTCCATGCCGGCAGCCATCCGGCTCTCCTGGCGGCGCCGCAGAGCGAATTGTGCGGCGGCTGTCATCCCCAGGATGGGCTGAACCTGAGCCATGGAGACCAGATCACCGATGCGACCGACTGCTCGCGCTGTCATCAGCCGCACGGGTCCGACCACGAGCATCTCCTGCGGGCGGCGCACCTGCATGCCCCGTTCGCCGACGGCAGTTGCCAGGCCTGTCACCGGCCGGCTCTGGAGGGGAGGATCCGCCTCCGCAGCAGGGGCGAGAAGCTGTGCACGTCATGCCACGGCGATCTCGCCGCCACCGCCCTCGAGAGCGGCAGCGTCCACGCCGCGCTGCGGGGCAAGCGGGGAAAAGCCGGCTGTCTCAACTGCCACAACCCGCACATGAGCCTTCAGCCGGGATTACTCCTGAAGCCCGGCGTGGGCCTCTGCGAGACGTGTCATGCTGAGATCGTCGAGCAGGCGTCGGCCGGGACGGGGCATGCTCCCGCCGCGGAGGATTGTCTCAGTTGCCACCAGCCGCACGCGTCGGAGCACGAGCGTTTGCTCAATGAGCCATCCCGTCTGCTCTGTTTCGGCTGCCATGATGCGACCGATGAGGATCTCGCCGCGGCCCACCTGGGTGCGGATCCGGGGACCCTCGACTGCACCTCCTGCCACACGCCGCACGGCTCGGGTCAGCCGCATCTGCTGGCGAACCATGTGCACCCTCCGGTGCTGGAGGGCTGCGACACCTGCCATGACGGGGGAGCGGGGGAGCTGTTCGAAGACGGGGAATCGGCGCTCTGTCTGATGTGTCATGATGAGACGGGAGAAGCCGCGGCCGCCGCGCCCGTTCCCCACGCGGCGCTGGAGGTGGCGCGCTGCGCCGATTGCCACAATCCGCACGCTTCCGCGCAGCAGCACCTCGTCACGCTACCCGGCGGGGGAGAATGCCTAATGTGTCACGAGGACCAGGCGGCCGGGCCGGACGAGACGGCGCATGGTGTGATCGACCTGATCGGGTGCCGGGCCTGCCATGAGCCTCATGGCGGGAGCCGGCCGAAGCTGCTGCGCGCCGCCGGCGCCGATCTCTGCCTTTCCTGCCACGAGCCGTCCCGAGCGGGGCTGGAGGGAGTGGAGGGGACAGTGCGGCTGCTGGGGCGATTCGAGGTCAGCGTGGCGGCGGTGCGCGATTTCGCCACGCTCCGCCTGTCGGCCGATGGGCTGCGAGGCCACCCGACGCCCAAGCACAGGGTTCTGGGACAGCCGACCGCGAGGGAACTGGAGCGGGTCGACGTCGTTTTCGAAGGCGAGATGACCTGCCTGAGATGCCATGATCCGCACAAGGGGAAATCGAAGACCCTCCTGCGGTGGAACGCCGTCACTTCGATGCAGGCGTGCAGCCAGTGTCACGCCAAATGAGGGGTCAGTCGTGAAACCACCAAGAACCGCCAGAACGGTCGCCGTACCCTTCCTGATCGTCGCCTGTCTCATCGCCGCCTCGAGCCCGGCCGCCGACGCCGCCCGGAAGAAGAACAAGGAGAATAAGGCGGAGGAGGCCGACCCTTACGCCGAGTACGTGTGGCCGTCGCCGCCCGACGAACCGCGCATCCGGCTGGTCGACGTGATCACCGGCCGTCTCGACGTCGAGGCGGAATCAAAATGGAAGCGGATCCTGATGGGAGCGTCGCCGAGCAGCCCGTACGACCGGCTGAAGAAACCGTTCGCCGTCCTGATCGATGCGCAGGGGCGGCTCGTGGTCAGCGATTCGGGCAATTCGTCCCTGGTCCGGTTCGACCGCGAAGGCCGCCGCATGGATGTGCTCGGCACGCAGGGGAGAATCCGTCTCAAGACACCCCTGGGGCTGTGCGAAGGCCCCGACGGGGTTATCTATGTGGCGGATATCGGTCTGCAGAAGATCGTCGCCTTCGACCCCGAGGGCGACATCCGGG
>CBDUYA010000304.1:0-3625 GCA_965371335.1 uncultured bacterium
CCCGTGATGCGCAGGAGGGCAGCGGGATGCGACAGGCGGGAGACCATCGCGATAGCGATGTCGATCCCCTTGATCGGCACCAGATGCCCCGCGATGCCGAGGATCGGAGGGCCTTCCCGGCGCCGGGCCGCATCGTCCGCCGGCGCGAACAGGTCGACATCGATTCCTCCGCTCACCACATGCAGCCGCCCGGAGGGGACCCCCATCGACTGCAGGCGGGAGCGCGTATAGGAGCTGTTGCAGAGCACCCGCGCGCAGCGTCCGAGCCCGTCCAGGATCGCCGCCACCCGTCGTTCCTGGTCGAGCTTCCGCAGGCGGGCGCCGAACGAGCGTGGAGCGGCATGCGGCAGCCTCCAGAAGAGGAAACGGAGCGGGTGGCGCGGGCCGTGCCAGGCACCGTAGGCATCGTTACCGACGGTGCGCACGACGATCGGCGGCAGCCCGGAGGGCGCCGCGCAGGCGAGCGGCGCGAAACCGGCGTTCATGAGGAAGATGACGTCGGCCGCAAAGCGGCGCGACGCCTCGACGATCAGACGACGATTGTGGTCGAAATTCCGCGTCAGCACCCGATCGACCGGAAACGGCGGATCGGGCAACCCGGCCGGCAACGACGCCTCGGTCAGAATCCGGAGGAGATGACCACGGCGGGTCAGGCGTTCAGCGGTCTGCCACGCGTGGACGTGCATGCCGCCGGAGCGCGGCGGGAACTCGGGGGCGACGAGAAGGATTCTCACTGCCAGCGGAATCTAACACACACGCGCGACCCAGCCGCCGGAGAATGCAAGGAGGCCTGCGTCTACTGGGCGGTGGTCGACCAGGACAGAGCAACGCCGTATTCTTCGGAGAAGTCGGTGAGGCCGCCCCAGAGGCCGAACAGGAAGGTGCCTCCGCCCCCCTTGGAGCGGACCCAGTCGAAGCGGCCGACAAGCCGGTCGTCGGCCTCCTCGATGCCGATCGGCAGCCCGTTCTGATCGAAGATCGGCACCTCTTTGAGGATCGGCGTCTGGTTGTCGAACTTGAAGCGGTAGAGAGCCCTCGTGGTGATCGCCTCGAGGCCGAGCGCGGTGATCCAGCGGTCGCTGAAATCGATCCCGGCCGGGTCCTTTATGAACCGCCGGGCCCCGTCGGCGACCAGGCGCCAGTGCACGCTGAGCGGCTGAACATACTTGAGCCCGGCGCTCCATTCGCTTTTGCCGGTCCCGAGCCCCTTCTCCTCGTCGGCGGTCGCCCACTTGTAGTCGAGCACGAGAGAGAGAGCCGGCGTGCGGCCGCGCCCGGTGCGCAGGAAGAAGGTCTCATCGCGCAGGATGACGTCGCCGAGCCCCGACTCACTCTGGCCGGCAGCGCTCGTCTGGAACGGCGGGCGCCCCGGGCCGCCGACCCCGACGACCGCCGGTCCGTCGGCCGTCATCACCACGTTGCCGGTCCGGCTGATGCGGATGTAGGGAACGCGGATGGTGAACCGCGAGGACAGGCGGCCGAACGACATCTCGAGAGGGCTGTAGGTCACCTTGACCTTGTCGGGGCTGTCTAAATCCCCTTCCAGCTGCTCGACGGCAACGCGGAAATCGACGTGGGCGGCCGTCGCGGCGCCGCAGGCGGCCGCCGCGCAGACAATCGCCAGCGCCCCGCGCCGTACGGACTCCCTAAGTCCGACCGTTCTCATGACGGCGCAGTTTACCCCGAATCGCGCTCTCCATTGCGCCGGAAGGGGAAACAGATTAGGTTCTGGGCTATAGTTCCGGGGAGGAGTTCTTCATGTGGAGGAGGGGTTCCACCGCGCTCCGGCTCGCCGTCTGCCTGGCGGCGGCGGCCCTCGCCGTATCTTCTGTCCTGGCGATTCCGGCCGGCGACGCCCGTACGCAATCGTTCAAGCTGCAGTCGGACGGAATGCGCCTGTACAAAGAGGGGAACTACCGGGCCGCCACCGAGGCGTTCCAGCAGGTCGTCAGTATCCACCTGAACTCCTTTCTCGCCTATTACTATCTGGGGGCGTCACTGATTGCCGAGCGCCGCTACGTCGAAGCGATCGATCCTCTGAAGGTCGCCCTCGATCTGCAGCCCGATTACATCCAGGCACACCTGGCGCTGGGGACGGCCTACCTGAAGCTGGGGGACGCCGCCGAGGCGCGCGCCGAGTTCCTGCGCGTTCTCGACGTCCAGCCGAACTACGCCGCCGCGCACGACGGACTCGGCCAGCTGTTCGAGAGTACCGGCAAGGACGATCTCGCCGAAAAACAGTATCGTCAGGCGCTGTCGATCAACATCGCCTACGCCGGCGCCTACACGCACCTTGGCGATCTCTACCTGCGCAAGGACCGGGTGGACGAGGCGATCGATCTGTTCCTGAAGTCGATCTCCGTCAAACCCGACTTCAGCAAGGGGTACATCCGGCTCGGCTCGGCCTTCGCCAAGCTGCGTCTGTACGACGAAGCGATCGCCGCGACCCGCAAATCGCAGTCGCTCACGCCGAACGATCCCGAACCCTATGTCGCGCTGGCGCGCATCTACCTCGACCTGGAGAGCTACCACCGCGCCGAGTCGCATATCCAGGCGGCCCTGTCACTCGATCACAGCCACCCGGGCGCTCATCTGATCCTCTCCGCGCTGAAGCGCGCCCGGGAGGACTTTCCCGCCGCGGAGGAGGTGCTGCAGGGTCTGCACGAACGGGGGATCGAGGACGCGCAGATGCGGCGCGCCGTGGCCGACGCCCTGGTGGAGGTGCGCGCCGACACCGAGCGTTATGTCGCGTTGAGGGGAGCGGTCGAGACGGAGCCGACGGCTGCACGGCACACCATCGCCCTCGCCCGTTTCCTGTCGGGACTCGGCTCCCACCTGCGCGCCTCGGAGCTGCTGCTCGAGGCCGCGGCACGGCTCGCCGGCAACCCGCCCGGGCCGGGCGCCGCCAATGCAATGGACGGTCCGGAAGGAGCCGCGCCAGGCAACGAAGCTTTCAGCGACGCTCCGGCCGAGGCCGGCCCGGATCAACCGGAGCCGGTCGATGAAACGCCCCCCGGCACTCCAGTCGAAACAGAGGCCGGGCCGTCCGTGGCGGAACCGGTGGAGGCGCAGCTCGCCGGCAGCGCAGCTCCCGTGACGGAGGAACCGGATTCGCAGGCGGTGGCGGAGATGCGCTTCGAGGCGGCGGTGGAACTGCTGGCCGCCCGCCACTACGCCGACGCGGTGAACCTCTTCTACAGCTTTAATCTCGACGATTCCCTCGACACATTCAACCAGGACCTGCGCGCCGCCGCGCGTTTCAATCTCGGGGTGGCGCGGGCGGCGCTGGGACTGCACGAGGAGGCGATCTCCACCTTCAAGGAGTACATCGCCGAGCGCCCTGCCGATCCGCAGGCCTATCTCTATCTGGGCAACGCCTACCTGCGCACCGACCGCATCGAGGAGGCGCGCGCCGCTTATATCGCATTCCTGGAGCACTCGGTCGGAGCTCCGGAGGCGGGCCTGGTCCGCCGGCGGCTGAAGAGCCTCAACGAGCCACGGAACGACTCCTCCACGCCGGGAGCGCAGCGCCGGGCCGGCGAGTCGACGGCCACCGCCGGAGGGGGCCGATGACACAGGCTCTGTCCCAATTGCCGCGAGCCTTCGCCTGGCTGAGCGCCGCCAT
>CBDUYA010000305.1:0-3620 GCA_965371335.1 uncultured bacterium
CGCTGCTGCACGGCAAGATACTGTTCCAGCTCGGGCGTCACCAAGAGGCGAGAACGCTCCTCGAGCGGGTCGTGGCGGAGAGGCCGACCAGCCTGGAGGCAGCCGACACGCTCGCGGCTCTTTATGAGGTTCATGAAGATTACAATGCCGCGATCGCCCTTTACGAGCCAATGCTTGACGACGACGAAAAAGGCGGCCACTTGCAGGAGCGGATCGGCATGCTCCATGCCCGCGCCGGCCGCCATCGGCAGGCGATCGTGAGTCTCGAGGAGGCCAGGCGCCTGCAGCCGGACCGCAGCCGGACCCTCGTGATCCTCGCTCACGCCTACGAAAGCATCGGCGATACGCGATCGGCCTTGCGCGTCTATGACGAGCGGATCGATGGGGAGCCGGGTGATCTCGAGGCGCGCTTTCATCGCGCGCGCCTGCTCCACCAGGAAGGCGAGTTCGAGACCGCGCTCGCCGGGTTTCAGGACGTCATCGCCTCGATCGGCGAACGGGGCGGATCGTTCACCGACCGCGAGGCAACCATCGTCGCCCTCGCCTATTCGCAGATCGGCCTCCTCATGCTGAACGCGCGCGATCTCGATGCCGCCACCGAGGCGCTCGGACGGGCGCTCGATATCACTCCTGATCCGCGACCGGAGATGTTCCTGCTGCTCGGCCGGGCCGAGCTGCGCCGGGGATTTCCGCGTGCAGCAGAGCGGGTGGTCGCAGAGGCAATGCGCCGATTTCCCGATCACTTCGACCTCAGAATTCTGAAAGGGGAGGCTCTGATCGTGAAGGGTGACCGCCCGCAGGCAAAGCAGTTCTACCGCGATCTGCTCGACGAAGAGGGGCACCCGGCCCAAGGATACGTCAGCGTCTCGGAGGCGCTCCTGAGGCAAGACCTGTACGAGGAGGCGGAATCGTTTCTCGCGGAGGGCACACTGCTCCATCCCGCGAACGATCGACTCTATTTCGCCCGGGGCGCCGCGATGGAACGACTCGGCCGTATCGATGAGGCGGAGCGCTTCCTGATCAAGGCAATCGGCCTCAATCCGGACAACGCCATGGCATTGAACTATCTCGGCTACATGCTGGCGGACCGCGGCCTCAAGCTCGATGACTCCATCTCCTACATCGAGCGCGCCCTGGCGATGGACCCGAAGAATCCTGCCTACCTCGACAGCCTCGGCTGGGCCCTCTTCAAAATGTCCCGCTACGAGCCGGCCGAGGAACATCTCCGGGCCGCCGCACGGTATGATCGGTTCGACTCGACTATCCGCGAGCATCTGGGAGATCTGCTGCACGCGACCGGGCGCCCCGAGGAGGCATTGCGGGAATGGGAATTCGCCCTCGGCAACGGCCCCGAAGAGCCCGACCGGCTGAAAGAGAAGGTCGAGCGGACCCGATCGAAACTGGACGTCGAACCGTGAACTCCGCGCGGCAGGCCTTTTTGCTGCTCGCCGCTTTCATCGCCCTCCTCGGGCCCGGATGCGCCGGTCAGCCGCCGCCGTTGACGGACGCACTTCAGACTCCCGGCTCCGCGCGCGGGTACCGGGCGCTGTTTCGAGGGCGCGTCGATGGAAGTGAAGGGAAAACCCGTTTCCGAATGGCGGCCGCCCTTCTTCCCCCCAATCGCGTCCGGTTGGAATTCTTTCCTCCGGTCGGCGGCGCTCGCCTCATCATTGCCAGCGATGGCTCGACAACAACGGCCCTGATGCCGGTTGACCGGGTCTACGCACGCCAGCCGACGACCCCGGAGATCATGGAGCGCTTGCTCGGCCTGCCTTTCGCAGGAGAACGGCTGATCGCCCTGCTCACGGGCCAGCCGATGTGTGCGCCGGACGTGGCCGATCAACAGGTTCGTTCCGGGAAGCCGGCCACTTTCGGTCGACGACCCTCCTGGTATGAGATCGAATGTCCTCCGGCGGAAGTGCGCTACCTTGCCCGCTCCTCGGAACGCGGCGGGGACCTGGAGAAAGCGACCATCAGGGAAGGATTGACGGGTGATATGATTCTCGAGGTCGTGTACGATGACTACGTGGAGAGGGCGGGGGCGCGATGGCCCCGCAGAATCCTCATGGAATTGGCCCGCACCGGTTCGAGAGTCACCCTGTCGGCGATTGACGGTCCCCACCCGGGCTTCCTCGCCGGCGGCATCTTCGCGCCGGAGGTGCCGGCAGGCTTCGAATTGAAACCCCGACTCTCGACCCTCCCCGCGCCGGGCCTTCTTGGTCCGCTCGCGGAGCAGGAGAGATGACCCGGGTCACCCTCCGGGCCCACGCCAAGATCAACCTGTGTCTCAAGATCGTCGGTCACCGTGATGACGGCTATCACGATCTCTCGACCGTCGTCCAGAGCGTGACTCTGGCCGATACGTTGACCGTGGAGCAACACCCGTCCGGGCTTAAGCTGGAGGTCGACGACCCGGCTATTCCGGCCGATGACTCCAACCTGGTCTGGCAGGCAGCGAAGCTTCTCGGCTCCCTCGATCGGGCCACAGCGCGGGGCGCCCACATCCGCCTCGAGAAGCGGATCCCCGCCGGCGCCGGTCTCGGGGGAGGGAGCAGCGACGCGGCAGCCTGCCTTGTGGCGCTCAACCGGATCTGGAATCTTGGCCTCGCGACAGCCGATCTGGCGCTGCTGGCTGCCCGGATCGGCTCGGATGTGCCCTATTTTCTGCATGGTGGAACGGCTCTACTGACCGGGCGGGGGACCCGGGTCACGGCCCTCCCCGACCTTCTTGCCGGCCCGATTCTGGTCGTTTATCCTGGAGTCCCTCTGACCTCCCGTGAGGTCTATGCGCGGGTCCGCGCGCCGTTGACACCAGGTGCGAAAATCGCTAGCATGAATTGCTTTGGGCCAATCGCTGAGTCAGAGATTGAGGCGTGGGTGCGCTCCGGCAATGACCTCGCTCCTCACGCGCGGTGCTTGTGTCCCGTGATTGGCGAGCTTGAGGGGTGCCTGCTCGCTGCCGGAGCAACAGCCGTTGCCATGACCGGGAGCGGCTCAGCCGTCTTCGGGGTGTTCCGGAACGCCGCCCTGTTCGAGGGAGCGGCGCGTTCTCTGGCGCGGCCCGGCTGGCGGGTCATGTCGTGTGAGCTGCTCGGGTTCCGTGGTTTTCAGGATCATCTTGGACTCGCGGGCGGCGGCATCACCCCCTCCTGGAGGGACATCGGACATGGAGATCACTGACGTCCGAGTCTTTCCCGTCGACGAGGAGAAGCTCAAGGCATTCGTTTCGATCATCATCGATGATTGTTTCGTGGTCAGCGACATCAAGGTCATCAGCGGCACCAACGGGCTGTTCATCTCGATGCCGAGCAAGAGGCGAAAGAACGGCTCGTTCCGCGATATCGCCCACCCGCTGAACAGCGAGACACGGAAGAGAATAGAGGACAAGATCCTGGCCCGCTACATGGAGGCGGTGGCCAGGAAAGACCAGGTGGCCAGCCCGGCATCGGGGGGTGGCGGAGGTCCGGAAGAGCCTCGCGACCCCGATGGCGAAGGGAGCCCCGACCCCGTCCCGAACGATCAGACGGTGGTCTAGTCGCTCCGCGCGAGGCTGCAGTTCGAGGTCTTGGGGCGTCGTCAAGCGGTAAGACACTGGACTTTGGATCCAGGATCGGAGGTTC
>CBDUYA010000306.1:0-3599 GCA_965371335.1 uncultured bacterium
ATCCTGGTGACCAACCCGAACAACCCGACCGGCGCGGTGCTGAACGAAGAGGAGATGGACGAGGTGGTGCGGGCAGCCCGCCGCGTCAGGGCATGGATCGTGGCGGACGAGATTTACCGGGGCGCCGAGCTGGCGGGCGGCATCACCCCCTCGTTCTGGGGCCGTTACTCCCGCGTGCTGATCACTTCCGGCCTCTCCAAGGCGTTTGGTCTGCCGGGACTGCGCATCGGCTGGGTCGCCGGCCCGCCGCGCATGATCGAGCGGCTCTGGTCGTACCGCGACTACACCACCATCGCGCCGGGCACCCTCTCCGATCATCTCGCCTGCATCGCCATGGAGCCGCGGCGCCGCCAGGCGATCTTCTCGCGCACGCGCGATATCGTGCGCCGCAATCTCCCCATCCTGGAGGACTGGATCGAGGGGCACGGCGATCTGTTCGACTACACACGGCCGCTGGCGGGCGCCATCGCCTTCCCGCGTTACACGCTGTCGATCGGATCGTTGGCCCTGACGGAGAAGCTGCGCCTGGAACGCTCCGTGCTGATCGTTCCGGGATCGCAACTCGGGATGGATCGCCACATCCGCATCGGCTACGGCTACGACGCCGCCAAACTCGAAGCGGGGCTGCAGCGCATCGATCGCACCCTGGGGGAATTGAAGAGCGCCGCGATGAAGGGGCGGCGGGGCGCGGCAGCGGGACCGGGTACAGTCCGATCCTCCCGGTCGCGGCGGGGCGCCGGCGTCAGTCGCACGCTCTCCCGCTGAGGAGACGCCGGGCCTCGTCCAGCGCGCTCTCCAGATCGATGACCCGGCCGTCGAGCTGCATTTCGTAGACCGACCGGCAGACGCGGCCGATTTCCGGGCCGGGCTGCAGCCCCATCTCCAGCAGATGGCGCCCCATCAGGATCGGTTGTGGCGCCCGTTCCTCCACGCCGAGACTGCGCGCGCGCTCGATGAACCACTCCTGCGCGACGGTCGAGAACTTCCCCGTTCGCCCGAGGCAGTCGGCGCGCGACACCCGGTAGAGAAGCTCCGGCTCGAGCCGGCCGGCCAGACGGCGAAACGCGCCGTCGCCGACCTCGTGCCGGTTCTTGTGGAAGTGGCTCGGCGCCAGGTGATGTTTTACCAGCGCCAGGACCTGGCCGCGCAGGTCGTAGCCGCCCAGCGTGTGGATCTTCAGCCGGTCGAGAAAGCGGGCAGTCGGCTCGATGCCGGCCGCCTCGTGGTCGAACGAGCGGATGCGCCCGTTGAGCTCCGCCGTGGTCGACGGCTTGCCGAAGTCATGACAGAGAACCGCCAGCATGATGGCGAGCTGCTTCTCCTGCGGAAGTCCTTTGATTTCCTGCACGGCGCAATCGATCGCCAGAAGGGTATGCACCCAGACGTCCCCCTCCGGATGCCAGTCGGGATCCTGCCGGCAGCCGACCAGCGCTTTCAATGCGGGGAACAGCTGGTCCACGACGCCGAGTCGCAGCGCCCAGTCGAGCCCGATCGAGGGACGTGGCGACAGCAGCAGCTTTTCCATCTCGCTCCAGATGCGCTCGGCCGGCAGGTCGGTCAGATCGACGCCGCGGCACAGGTCGGCGGTCTGCGGATCGAGGTCGAACCCCAGGCGGGCGGCGAACTGCAGCGCCCGCAGCACCCGCAGGCTGTCCTCCACGAAGGTGACCGGATCGACCGCCCGCAGCCGGCCGGCGCGCAGGTCATCGAGCCCGTCCCACGGATCGAACGTTTCGCCCGTCAGCGGATCGAGCAGCATGGCATTGATGGTGAAGTCGCGCCGTCGCGCCGCCTCGCGCAGCGACAGGGTGGGATTCTCCTGCACCTGAAAGCCGCGATGCCCGCGGCCGACCTTGGTGTCACGACGCGGCAGGCTCACGTCGAGGTCGGGTGGTGCGCTCATGCCCGGAGTGAATCGCGGAACGACCTTGTAGACGGCGAACGACTCGCCGACCAGGTGGACCGCGCCGTGCCGCTCGAGGATCGGCACCAGCCGCTCCGGGGTCAGGCCGAACACCTCCAGATCGTAGTTGCCGGCGGCGGGCGATCCCGAGTCACCCCGGTTGCGCAGCAGCGCCAGGTCGCGCACCCATCCACCGACCAGGTAGGCCTTCCCCCCCGCCTCCTGCACCGCCCGGCTGATCGCCAGGATGTTCGGCTCGATGACCGGCCCCGCGCCCGCCGCGGATGCATCGTCACTCATACCGTCAGTATACGGGCATGGTGGGGCGGAAAGTGTGCGAAGGCAACCATGGCGGATCGCGTCCCTCCCGCCACCACCATGGCGACCTTGACCCGGCCGTAGATCGCTCTAATCTTGAGAGAGGGCGCCCGGGCCCGTGCGTCAACCGATTGACGCCGGCAGAATCCCACGCGAGCCGTGGTGCGCCCCGTGAGGAGAGAGGTGAGCCCCGCTTCCGCCGGACACCGCCCGAAGAGTCCGATCCGCCCGCTGGCCCCCATCCTGATTGCCGTGGCGTTCATCGTTCCAGCGCTCCTGGTGGTCGTCCTGACGCCGGACACAGGGACCGCTGCGCTCGCCCTCGGCGCGGTCGGCCTGTTGGCCGGGTGGTGGGCCCGATATCTCATGGTGCGGGAAGTGGCGCACGGCCGGGCGGCCCTGGCCGCCTCGGTGGAACTTTACCGGCGGCTGTTCGACGAAGCGTACGACGCGGTCCTGATCGCCGATCCGATCGCCGGCACCGTTCTTGACGCCAACCGGACCGCCTGCCGGATGTTCGGCTACACCTGCGACCAGATGCGGCGGCTTTGCCTGCGGCAGTTGCAGCCGGTGGAGTGCGGCGATCGGCTGACGACGGCGAGCGGTGATGAGCCGGTCCCGGGACGCCGCGACCTCGAGGAGCTGACCTGCATCCGCAAGGGGGGCGAGCGCTTCCAGGCCGACCTGCGCGGCGGGACGATCCTGGTCAACGGGCGGGCGTACGCCGCCTGGATCGTGCGGGACGCGAGCGAGCAGCGGGGACTGCAGGAGCAGGTGCGCCAGTCGGAGCGGATGGAAAGCGTCGCCAATCTCGCCGGCGGGTTCGCGCACGGGTTCAACAACCTGCTCACCGGCATCATGGGATACACGCGGCTCATTCTCGACCGTCTCAACCCCGACGAGCTGATCCGCAAGCCGCTCGGCTCGATCGAGCGCTCCGCGACGCGCGCCGCCGAGCTGACGGGGGAGCTGCTGACGTTCAGCCGCCGCGCCGCCATCCGTCCGGTCCCGAATGATCTGAACCGCATCGTCAGGAACGCGGTCGAGGCGCTCCGTCCCGAGCTGCCGCCGGGGATCGAGGTCGAGTTCCGCGGCGCGCCCGACCTGATGACCAGCGCCGTCGACGCCGAGCGTATCGGTCGCGTCCTCAGGCATCTGTGCACCAATGCGTGCGAGGCGATGCCGGAAGGCGGGCGGTTGAGCATCGTGACCGCCAACCGCGTTCTGTCGGCCGTCGATTGTCGCAACAATCTGGAGGCGCGGCCGGGGCACTTCGTGACGCTGACCGTGCGCGACACCGGGGAGGGGATCCCGCCGGAGGCACAGGGGCGCCTGTTCGAACCGTTCTTCTCGATCCGCAAGCAGGGAGAGAGAGCCG
>CBDUYA010000307.1:0-3592 GCA_965371335.1 uncultured bacterium
CTTGCGCCGTCGTGTAAAGTTGCCTGAATCCAGATTCATTCTTGCTCCCGGGCGGTGGATTATATCAGCCCGGTCAGAGCGCTGGATGAATTCTGAAAAACGGATGGGAGGCGGTTTTCTTGAATCGTGACATCGCCTCGCTGACCGATCGGTCGTTCGACGTTTTGGTGATCGGCGCGGGGGTGCTGGGGGCCTGCGCCGCCTGGGACGCGGCGCTGCGCGGCCTCTCCGTCGCCCTCATCGATGCCGGGGACTTCGCCTCCGGCACCTCCTCCAACAGCCTGAAGATCGTCCACGGCGGCCTGCGCTACCTGCAGCATCTCGATCTGCGGCGCATGCGCCAGTCGATCGGCGAGCGCTCGATGTGGCTGCGCATCGCCCCGCACCTGGCCGAGCCTCTCCCGATCCTCGTCCCGACCTATGGCTACGGCATGGAGAGCCGCCTCGTCCTGCGCACCGCCCTGCTGGTCAACGACGTCATCTCGGCCGATCGCAACCGCGGCCTGGCGCCCGACCGGCGTCTCCCGGCGGGACGGGCGGTGTCGCGGCGGGAATGCCTCGATCTGGCCCCCGAGCTGGAGGCGACCCGTCCGACCGGCGGGGTGATGTTCTACGACGCGCAGTGGTTCAACTCGGAACGGCTGGTGCTGGAGATCGTGCAGGCGGCTCAGGAGGCGGGGGCCGCCGCGGTCAACCACACCGCCTTCGAGGCGCTGGTGGGGAGAAACGCGGAGGGCGTCAGCGTGCGGCTCCACGACCGTCTCAGCGACGACCGCCTGACGGTCCGCAGCCGCACCGTCATCAACGCCGCCGGCCCGCGGGTGGCGGAGGTGGCGGCCGAGCTGACCGGCCGCCCCGGCGCCGCCGACGTGCATTACTCGGTCGCCATGAACCTGATGTTCAAGGGGCTGGGGCACCGGGTGGCGTTCTCGTTCGCGGGGGCGGCGGCCGATGCGACGGCGGTGGTGCGCCGGGGACGCCGGCAGTTGTTCATCGTGCCGTGGCGCGGGCGCTCGGTGATCGGCACGGCGCACTTCCCGCTGCAAGGGGAGCCGGGGCGGTTCGCGCCGTCCGAGTCGCAGATCGGCGAGTTCCTCGCCGAGATCAACGGCGGCTGGCCCGGCCGTCCCTTCCGGCGCGAGGAGATCGCGCTGGTCCACGCCGGCCTCCTCCCCGATGAGCCGAAGGGGGGCGTCGACACCGTCCGCCTGCTCAAGCATCCGCGCATCATCGATCATGCCCCCGAGGGGGCTCCCGGCATCATCAGCGCCGCCAGCGTCAAGTACACCACCGGGCGCTGGCTGGCCGAGAGGACGGTCGATCTCGCCTGCCGCCGGCTCGGCCGTCCGGCCGCGCCGTGCCGCACCGCGGTCACCCCGCTGCCGGGGGCCCGTTTCGAGTCGCTCGCCGCTCTGCGGGCGGCGGCGCAACGGGAGGCGGGAGGGGATCTCGGCGCCGCTGCGCTCGAGGTGCTGGTGCGCACCTACGGCGCCCGCTACCGGGAGATCCTCGCCTATCGCGATTCCCTTCCCGGCTGGAATGCGCCGATCCTGGACGGCGAGCCGGTGATCCGGGCCCAGTTGGTGCACGGGGTGCGGCAGGAGATGGCGCGCACGCCGGATGATCTGATCTGCCGCCGCACCGACCTCGGCGCGCGCGGACTGGCGACGCCGGAGGCGCGGCGCATGGCGGAGCAGATCCTGGAGGCCGAAGCGGTTGCGGCCGCCGGCGCCCGGGCGGGGGAGACGATTCAGTGAGCGGTGGGCGGGGCCGCCCGGGGTGGCGCGTCGCGCTGGTGGCCGCCGCGCTGCTGGTTCTCGCCTCCTTCGCGCTGGCGCTCGCCGTGCGGCAGTTCGGCGGCCGCCGCGGCCGCCGCATCGGCGACCTTTTGCTCGGCACGGTGCGGCTGCGGACCGCCGTCTGCCTCTGTCGATCCGACGATGAGATCACCCTCGGCCGCAGCGACGGCGTGCGCCTCGCCGGCAGCCTCTACGGTGCGGGCGAATCGCCCGACCTGCCGGCCCTCCTCCTGCTGCACGGCAACACGCCGCTCGGCCGGCGCCTGGCGCTCTACGAGATCCTCGCCACGCGCCTCGCCCGGCGCGGCTACCGGGTGCTGAGCATCGACGCCGCCGGATACGGGCAGTCGGACCATCCGTTCACGGGAGACGATCGAGGGCCGCCCCGTCCCGAGGCCGATGTCGAGACGGCGATCGCCTACCTGCGCGCCGCGTCGGGCGGAGGGGGGAGGGGGGTCGTCCTGGTGGCGCACTCCGGCGGCGTCACCGCCGCCCTGCCGGTCCTGGCGACCAACGACGCCGTCCTCGGCCTCGCCGCCATCGGCCCGCCGCGGCGCACCCTCGCGAGGCTGAACCAGCCGGGCGGTCGGGACTACTTCTGGCAACGTGCCCGCGAGACGCACCGGACGGTCTACGGCGCGCCTCTGCCCGGCTGGTACACGCAGGAGGTCTGGCTGCAGGGGCTGCTGGATCGCGCCCTCGAGCGCTACAGCGACGACTTCGCCGCCGCCGGACACAAGCCTCTGCTGCTCGTCGATGGGGCGCTGGAAAAGCGGGAGAACCTCGAGTTTCTGGCGGCCTACTACGAAGCGATGAGCGAGCCGAAGCGCTACGTCACCCTCCCCGCCGCCGGCCACTACGCCAACAGCGAAGGGCTCTTCGGTCTGAACGTCTACGATCGGAGCGTGATGAAGCGCCTGGTCGACATCATCGATCGCTGGATCCGCGAAGCGGTCAGCGCCGGGCTGCCGGCCGGTGCGTTTCAGGATGCCGCGGCGCCCCCCGCGGCGATGCCGGCCGCTTCGACCGCCTCCCCGTCGAGATAGATCCGGTGCCAGGCATCGAGATTGAGGAGCATCCAGATCCGCACGTGATGATCGCTGCGGCGGGCGAGATGCTCCTGCGCCAGGCGGTCGATCCCCGCCGCCCGCACCCACCCTTCCTTCACCAGCGGCCCCGACCGGAGCCGGGCGGTGATCGCCGGCAGCGTCCGGTGATCGAGCCAGAAGGCGACCGGGAACATGAACCCCTGCTTCGGCCGGCGGACGATGTCGGCCGGCAGGAAGCGGCGCGACGCCTCGCGCATCGCGTACTTGGTGGTGCGGCCGCGGATCTTCAGATGGGTCGGCATGCCGGCGCAGAACTCCGCCAGCTCGTGGTCGAGCAGCGGGCAGCGGGTTTCCAGGCCGTGCGCCATGCTCATCCGGTCGGCCAGCATCAGGGTGTGCTCGGGGAGCCGGGTGACCATGTCGGTGTACAGCATGCGGTGCAGCAGCGGGTAGGCCGAAGCGCGCTCGAACGGCTCGGCGATCGCCTCCAGCGCGTCCTGGCGCGACAACTGGTCGCTCAGGAACGACCCGTACAGCCAGCCCTTCTCCTCGCCGCCGAAGCGGAAGAACGAGGTCATGCGGCCGTAGCGGCGCCCGCCCCGCTCGCTCCCCAGGGCGTCGAGCCAGCGCGCCTTCTGGCTGAAGCTCTTGTAGGCGAACGACTCCGGCATGCGGCGGACGAGCCCCCGGATCACCCCCTCGCGCAGCCAGCGCGGCAGGCGGCTGTAGCGCTCCACCCACTCG
>CBDUYA010000308.1:0-3558 GCA_965371335.1 uncultured bacterium
CTCATGGCCAAGCTGCAGGCGACCTTGCGGGCGCTCGCACCGGAAATCCCCTCGCTCGGCGACCTCGGCGCCGCCCTCAACCAGATCCTCTGCCGCGACGGCCTGGAAAACCGGTTCGCGACGCTGTTCTACCTGACCCTGCAGCCCGGCTCCCCGGCCGTCCGCTACCTGAACGCCGGGCACAACCCGCCTTACGTCCTGCGCAGCGCGGCGATCGATCCGCTCCCCCCTTCGGCCCGGCCCCTCGGCATGCTCCCGGGAGGAGAGTACCGGGAGGAGCGGATCGAGATGGCGCCGGGCGATCTCCTCATCATTTACTCGGACGGGCTGGTCGAGGCGCGCAATGCGCAGGACGAGGAGTTCGGGACGGAGCGCCTGCTCGACCTGGCGCGGCGCCTGCGGGGGCTCTCCGCCGAGCGGTGCGGCGCCCGGATCCTGCAGGAGGCCGAACGCTTCCTCGGCGAAGCGCGGCCGCACGATGACCTGTCGCTGGTGGTGGTGGAACGGCTCCCGCGCGCCGGGGAAGACGGACCGGCCGCGCCCGCCATAGTTTGATTCTCAGGCGTTGCGACGGGCGGCGACGGCGGCGGCATGGCGCCCATCCGCTTCCCCTTCCCGGCTCCGGATCACCTCGAGCGGCTCCACCAGGCGCGGCAGCTCACCCGGCTGCAGCAGGAAATCGGGATTGGTCGGGTGGCCCCGGGCGGCCTGCGCCACGGTGAAGGTCTCATACAACAGCACGCCACCCGGACGGAGGGCGCGCCGCAACGAGGGGAAGAGCGATCGCTGCAGGTAATTGAAGGTCAGAATGGCCGAATAGTCATCACGGCCGAGATCGAGATCGGCACTCTCCAGATCGACGACCGCGGCCTCGAGCGGGAGGCCAAGGCGTCCGGCCACATACTGCAACCTCTCGATCCGGCCTGCATCCCGATCGATCGCCCGGACCTGGAAACCGGCCGCACTCAAGAGCAGCGCATGCCGGCCCGCTCCACAGGCGACATCGAGGAGGGCACCGTCGCGCGGCAGCAGGTCGGCGTTCTCGAGAAGCCAGGTTGAGGGACCGATATGCCCCTGGCCGTCACCGGAGGAATGCTCCCTCGGTCCGGTCCAGGTGGCCATCCCCCCGGCCAGGTTGATGACCTGCGCGAAGCCGGCGCGCGCCAGGAAGCCGGCCGCTGAGGCGCTCCGCACACCATGCTCGCAGCAAACCAGGAGCGGCTTGCCCGGCTCCGGCAGGGTGGCCGGGGCCGACGCGATCAGATCGACCGGCAGCAGCAGCGCGCCGGGGATGTGGCCAAGTGCGGTGTATTCATCGGGGGTGCGGACATCGAGAACCCGCACCCGATCCGCGCGGATCAACTCTGCGGCCTCCGCCGCATCGACCTGGCGGTAGGGATCGGCGGGGCGCATCACTCCTCCGGACAGGTCAGGCGGGGGCGGCCAGGGCAGCTTCGAGATCGGCGGTGAAGGCACGGACCACCTGGTCGTGGCGCTCATCCTTCGCTTTGCGACGGAACACCACATCCTTCATGTCGCGGGTATAGGACGAGCAGGCCAGCAACTTGCCGCCCTCGATCAACCCGAACGTCGAGGTCACGGTCCTGCCGATCTGGAAGATATCGGAGCTGCTGAAGCGCATGCGGGCCACGATCTCGTCGGTGAGAATCTGGTATTCGTCGCCGAGGATCTGATTGCCCGGCATGGCGAAGCTCGCGAACACCGGCGTGATTTCCCGCAGGGCGGCCGCCCGGTCGGTTTCCAGGTGCAGCTTGACGACGTATTCGTAGTAACGGAAGTGACGCCACTCGTCGGCGATGATCTTGGTCAGCATCTGGTCGAGCAGCGGCTCTTTCACCGTGCGGCGGAACGCCTGGTAGAAGAACGCCGTCAGTAGTTCCTGGCAGTAGGTGAAAGCGCTGGCCTGCAACGGGGACGTAATGTACGGAACACTGAACTTGCGCTGGCGAGGCCGCTGCAGAGATTCATTCAGCTTGTCGCGATCGAGGCCGACCCGCTCCAGATAGGCGACCAGCTTGTCGGCATGATTCTGCTCCTCCCGCTCCCACAGCTTGAAAAAGGTCGCCATGGTATCGTCGGCGCAGAAATTATCCAGCAGGAGTTTGGTGTAAACATCGGCATACGACTCGACGAAGGTGACCAGCTTGACGATGAACAGGTTGTCGAGGGTCAGCTTGGCGCGGTCGAACGTGCTCCAGTCGATCTGTACCGGACCCTCCTCATCCCAGCGGATCTTGCGCGACCCCTGCTCGAACCGGGCATAGTGGTCGCGCAACTTCGCGGACTCGATCGGAACGGTCGCCCGCGCCGGGTGGTAGGCAGGGATGCCGTGCGGGCTCTCGTCAGTGGAAGCGTTGACGGACAGAGTCATAATCGATTCTTCGCCTCATCGAAGCGCTCCCGGCAGCCGGGGCGCGGGTTCGTTACCGTTACGGTGCGCAGCCAAATGCCGGACTGACGGCCGTGCTGTCGCATTATACACAGCCATCGGCCCGATTTCCCGCGCCGCCCGCCGGCCCGCTCCGGGGGCTGTTCCCCGCCGGTCGGCGCGCGGGGGTGGACAGCGGGCGGATCGTCGTCCATCATGGGTGGCTGATGGAGAGCCGCCGGAAGCTCCCGGGGAGCATGTCCAAGTCTTGCGTTGGGCCGCGTTTGAAACGCCGCGGGGATGCACGCGAGGCGCTGCGACGACGGCGATGCGGGACATCGCCGGGGAGCGGCAACGGCGCCGGCAGCCGCCTGGCGTCCGGGCCCTTGGGGCGCATGATCTTCGCGGGCCTGCTCCTGGCGGTCATGGCGGCCTGCGGCGGCAGGGTGGCGCACCGGCCCGCGCGGGAGTCATCCAGCGGCAAGTCCGGATCGATCGCCGGCCAGGCGATCGGGCCGGGCGGCGAGCGGGGCATCTACCACCGCCTGGGAGAAGGCCAGACCCTCTATCGACTCTCCCTGCTCTATGACGTGCCGCTCGATCGGTTGCTCGACCTCAACAGAATCGACGATCCGACCGCTATTCCCTCCGGCAGCCCGATCTTCATCCCCGGAGCCGAGCGTCTTCTCCCCTATCCCGCCCCGGCCCGCGCCCGGCTCACCTGGCCACTGAACGGCCCGGTCACCAGCCGGTTCGGCGTTTCCCGAGGCCGCCGCTCACACCATGCAGGCCTCGATATCGACGGCGAAAAGGGCGACCCGATTCATGCCGCCGCCGGCGGCCGGGTCCTGGAGGCGGGCCGGGGAGGCCGCTACGGCAGTTATATTCTCATTGATCATGGCGACGGCCTGGAGACCCTGTACGCCCACGCCAGCCGCCTCCTCGTGAAGCGAGGGCAGCGCGTGGCCGCCGGAGATGCCGTGGCGCTGGTGGGGCAATCGGGAAACGCCCGTGGCACCCATCTCCATTTTGAGGTGCGTCGTGACGGTCGCTCGATCGATCCGCTGCCGTTTCTGCGCGGCACCGCGCCGTCCCGCGCCGCGAGCCATTGAACCAGCGCCGGTGATATGATGCCGGGCCAACCCCGGATGACACCACCCCTGTCCGCC
>CBDUYA010000309.1:0-3521 GCA_965371335.1 uncultured bacterium
CTGGAACGCGCTATGATCAGCTTCCTGCAGGGCGAGATCAACGTCCTGGTGGCGACCACCATCATCGAGAACGGGCTCGACATTCCGCGCGTCAACACCATCATCGTCAACCGCGCCGATCGCTTCGGACTGGCGCAGCTCTATCAGGTGCGCGGGCGTGTCGGACGTTCCGATCGGCGCGCCTATGCCTATCTGCTCGTCCCGCTGCGCCAGGGGCTGACCCGCGAGGCGCGGCTGCGGCTGAAGACGCTGCAGGATTTCACCGAGCTCGGGTCGGGTTTCAGGATCGCGGCAATGGATCTGGAGATTCGCGGCGCGGGCAACTTCCTCGGCGCCGCGCAGAGCGGGCACATCGCCGCCGTCGGCTTTGAGATGTACAGCCAGTTGCTCGAGAACACGGTCCGCGAAATGAAGGGCGAGACGCCCGCCCGCGAAGCAAAGGCGCAGATCAATCTTGGCGTCGACATCAGGATCCCGGAGGAATACATCGCCGACTTCAGCGCCCGGCTCGCCCTCTACAAAGAAATCTCGGTCGCCGGGGATGAGGAGGAGATCGGCCGGATTCACGATCGTGTGCGCGATCTGTACGGTGAGATCCCGCGCCAGGCGGAGAACCTCCTGGCACTCGCCTCGCTGCGTCTGCTCGCCGACCGGCTCGGGATTCTGAACATCGATCATGGGCGCGGCGGGATCGAGGTGCGCTTCGGTCCGGATCCTCCGGTCAGCCCGGAGCGGCTGGTGCGGGAGGCGGGACGCCGGCCGGGGGTCCGCCTGACGCCGTCCGGAGTCCTGCGCATCGACGCGGTCGCGGCGGAGGGCGGTGGCGGACCTCGTCGCCTCGCGCAGGTGCGCGAACTGTTGTTGGCCCTCGACCCCTGTGATAGCATCGCCACCGCCTCGCAGTCCCCCGTCAACGGACCAGCCAGCGGAGTCAAGTGAAGACCGCGACGCTCTGCATAACTCCGGATCCGGGCCGCGACCGATCGCCGTTCAATCCACGCCTCCTCCTCGCCCTGGCGCTGGTCGTCTTCGGGGGGGGCGGGTGCGCCGCCGGCGGCGAGGGGGCGGCGGAAGGCGCGCCGGGACGCAGCCGCGGCACGATCGCCACCCTCGATGACGCCTCGATCCCGTACGAGGAGTTCATGATCTACGTGTCCGACATCGTCGGTCTCGAGGGGGACGACGTCACGGAACAGGACGACATCATGAGCAGCCTGCTGGATCAGTTTCTCGAGGAGCATCTCCTGCTGCGCGCCGGGGCGGATCTCGGGGTGGCCGTCTCGGCGGCCGAGATCGAGGCCTACCTGAAGGAGATCGGGATGACCGGCGGGGAGGAGAGCGCCCCGGGACCGGCGGACGACCCCGAGGCGTTCCGCGGCAAGATCGGCCGGGGGCTGATCCTGCAGAAAGTGAAGGACGAGGCGGTCCTCAGCAAGGTCCAGGTGACCGACGGCGAGATCGACGACTACCTCGAGAAGCGCCCCGAGCTGCAGCGGGAATCGCGCACACTTGTCCTCCGGCAGATCCTGGTGGAAGATAGAGGGCTGGCCGACAGGCTGCGAAAGACGCTGGCCGCCGATGCGAAGAGGTTCGAATCGGTGGCGCTCGAGCATTCGGTGGCGCCCGACGGCGGCCAGCCGAGAAGTTACCGGGAAGAGGAGCTGCCCACCGAGCTGCTCGGCGCACTGCTGGGGCTTCGGGAGAATGAGATAAGCCCGGTGCTCGAGCTGGCCCAGCGCTATCTGATCTTCCAGATGGTCCGCCGGATCGACAGCGTGCCTATCGACCGCAGCGAGCTCGAGAGCCGCGTCCGGCTGGAGCTGTTCCAGCAGAAGGTGGACGAGGTGCTCGATCAGTACGTGGCCGATCTCCAGGAGAAAACGACGATCCATGTCAATCGTTCGATCCTTCCGTTCCGCTATCAGGGCGAGCATCCCAACTAGCCTGTCCGCGTATTGCGTTGCGCCGCGTTGGGGACGGCGCGCCGGCCGGCGCGTCATCGCGGCAGGGTTTCTCCTGGCGGGACTTTTCCCGCTGTCGGCCGGCGCCGCCGTCGTCGAGGAGATCGTCGCCAAGGTCAACAACCGGATCATCACCAAGAGCGAGTTCGAGGAGCGCGGGCAGATCCTGCTGCAGCAGGTGTACCAGCAGTACTTCGGCGAGGATCTCGATCGGGAGATCCAGGTGGCGCAGGACGGACTGCTGGCGAACCTGATTACCGAGACCCTTCTTGTGGAGCGCGCCGAGACCATCTTCGATCTCGATAAGATCCGGGTCACCCTGATCAGCGACTTTCTCAAGCAGCAGAACATCCCCAGCGACGAAGAGCTGGAGAAGCTGCTGATCGAACAGAAGATGACGCGTGTGGAGCTTGAGAATCAGCTGCTCCGGCTGATGGTGCCGGCGGAGATCATCAGCTACGACGTGCGGCGCAAGATAAGCGTCAGCGAACACGAGACCCAGGATTACTACGACAGCCACGTCGAAGAGTGGGAGACTCCCGAACAGGTCTCGTTCAGGGAGATCGTCCTGTTCTACGATGCCCGGTCCCGCTACGAGGCGGAGGGGAAGATGGACACCGTTTTGCGGGAGCTCGAGGAAGGAGCCGACTTCGTCGAACTCGTGCGCCGTTACTCCGAGGCCGGAACCCGCGAAGCCGACGGCCTGCTCGGGCCGCTCGGGAGGGCGGACCTGAACCCGGCGATCGCCGCGGCCGCCTTCGGCGTCGGCATCGGTGAGGTCGCCGACCTGATTGATACCGGGCGGTCGCTGCATCTGATCAAGATCGTGGAGCGATCCTCGCACTACGTGAAAGACATTGAGTTGGTGCGTGATGAGATCCAGAACGCCGTCCGCCAGACCAAGTTCAACGCCCGCTACCGCAAGTACCTGAGGCGGTTGTGGAAGGAGAACCAGATCGAGATCATGCCGAAGTACAGGATCTACCTCGTGGTCAGCCCCCTCGATCCCGGACCGGGAACCTGAGGTCCTGGCCGTCGTTCCTCTTGGCAGGGACGCCCCGCTGTGCTAACATCGCCCCAAGGTCAACGACCTCAGATCTTTCTTCAAGCGGACAGCCACCCCCGAAGAGCAGGGATCCAACCAGCGAGGGTTTCGGCTGACCACAGGAGTGCCCGCCATGCGTCGCTATGAATCGAAGAGCCAGGTATCCCCTGGCGCAGCCCAGGAACGGAAGTTCGACGAGCCGATGCAGCGCAAGCTGATTCGGCCTAACCTGTCCGATCTCAAGGACAGGGTCACCACCCGATCGCCGCGGCGCAAGCAGGTACCACCCGAGCAGACCAGCGCGGAGGCTTTTTACTACCTCAAGCAGATGAACAGCAAGACCCCGATGATCGTTGTGCTCAAGGACGGCGAGGAGTTGCGCGGGGTCATCGAGTGGTACGACCACCTCTGTATCAAGGTCAACCGCCAGGGAGCGCCCAACCTGATGGTTATGAAAGATTGTATAAAATATATGTTCAAAGCCGAAGAGCTGGGGAGCGACAGAGGGGGATCCG
>CBDUYA010000310.1:0-3498 GCA_965371335.1 uncultured bacterium
CAGCCGGGCTCCCGGGATGTTCATCTCGCGGACGGTCACCACCGGATTGATCGTCACGTGCAGCGTCGGGATCGCCTCGCCGGTCTTGTTCTTCACGGTGTAGCGGCCGCGGATATCGACCCGGCGCTCGTCCGGGTAAATGTCGACGTCGGCGTAGGCATCGATGATGCGCGGCAGCGTGAGACCCTCGTATTGTTTGTACTGCTTCTCGAACTCCGCCTGTCGCGACTCCTGCACATCACCGGGAATGTAGTCGTTGAGAACGTTGGTGTTGTAGTAGATGAATCCGCCGGTCGACACGAAGGCGAGAAGGGCGGCCGCCGTCGCTCCTATTGCCGGCCGGCTGAGCCGCTGGCGGGCGAGCATCAGCCGCAGCTTCGCCCGTGTCTCGGTGCCGCGCACCCAGAAGAGATGGGTGAGCACGCCGAGCAGCACCGCCCCGAACGCCCAGTAGAGGGTGAACCAGAGGAGCGGCTCGACGAAATGACCGTAGCCGTTCATGTCGGAGTAGGGGGCGTTCGGCGTCGCCGCGTACTGATAGAGATTGTGATCGTAGTTGAGCGCCGCGAACACGTTGACGCTGATGATGTAGAGGATCATCAGCAGGAAGCCGAGGTGCTTGTTGTTGACGACCGCCTGCAGGCAGAGTGCCAGGACTGCCACCAGGATGAACGGAACGCCGACCACCAGGAACAGCCCCTGAAAGAACAGAGGCAGCTCGAAGTTGTAGTAGCCGTGGTAGATCTGGATGCCGATCGCGGTCAGCATCGAGACGGCCAGCAGGATCAGGACGATCGACGACAGGGCGACCAGCTTCGACGCCCACAGGACCCAGGTCGGCACCGGCAGGGCGTCGAACACCTCCGACAACTTCAGGCTTCTCTCCCGCCAGACCATCTCCCCGCTGTACAGCGTCACGATGATGATGGCGACGAACAGAAAGGTGCCCTCAATGACTTGAAGGAGCAGGTGGGTGACCGGATGGACCGACGCTCCGGCGAACCGTTCGATGACCGTCGATCCGCCGATCAGGTTCAGCACGCCGAACAGCATGATGATGACAAACGGAACCCCCTTCAGGACCGCGCCCAGCTCCAGCCGCGTCTGGTGCAGGAACTGCCGGAACGAGGTCGCCGCGGAGAAGGTCTGTGGCGCCGCGATGGTGGCCGGCATCGCCGCCGTCGCGGTTGGCGCCTCGATCGCCTGCCGGGTGATGTGCCTCTTCCTGAGACGCTGCTTCGGCTCGGCGACGGTCATCCTGAAGCGCGAGTAAGTGAATGCCAGGATGGCTATCCCGACCGCCATCCAGAGAAGGCGGTTGGAGAGGAGCATGCCGTCGATCGGCAGGAGCGACGTGTTGCGCTCGGCGATCGTCCAGTACTTGGTCTCGATGCCGAAAGCCCCGAGGCCGAACGGATCGAGGAGAGCCCCCAGGAATTCGTTCTCGAGATCGGCGAGCAGGGTGCCCGCCAGGCCGTACGCCACGAAGAAAACGACCACGCCGGCATAGGTGAACATCAGGTTGCGGGTCAACGTGGCGAGCGAGAAGAAGAGGCTGCCGGAGAGAAAGACGTTGGGCGCCACGAAGACGAGCAGGGCGAAGAGGTAGGGGGCCAGGCTGGTCGGCCCGATCCGCTCCGCTTCGAGCCACGGCATGAAGCTGCCGAACAGGATACCGAGCGCCACTCCAAGGAAGACGACAAACGCAATCACCAGCGCGCCGAAGAATCGTCCCAGCAGGAAGTCGCGCTTCCGGACCGGCATCGAGTAGAAGATCTCGTTCGTCCGGTGCTCATTGTCGCGCTGCACGGTGTTGGCCACGAACGCGGTGGTGAAGAAGACCCCGATCAGGCTCATGAACAGCAGCAGTTGCATGATGACGAACGGGGCGTTGCGGTGCACGTTGCCGATGGAGCCGCCGATCTGCACCGAGTCGGTGGTCACGGCGCCGAAGCTCAGCAGGAAGAACAGAGCGAAGGCGATCAGCAGGATCGGCTGCTTGATCTGGTAGCGGATCTCGAACAGGAAGATGTCTTTGAACATGACCCCTCCTCAGGCGGCGAGGGAGCGCGAGGCGCTCTTCAGCGTCGAGAAGTAGACGTCCTCGAGGTTCGGATTCACCGGCTCGAACGAGCCGTCCGGGGCACTGTCCGACTGCACGTGGATGAGTGTCTTGCCCCCCACCAGCCGGGTCAGGGTGACCATGTGGTTGTTGCGATAATCGTCGAGCGCCTCGCGCGGGATGACCCGTTTCCAGATCGATCCCTGGAGCCGCTCGATCGCCCGCTGCGGCTCGCCGGTCTGCAGCACCTTGCCCTCGGAGATGATCGCCATTTTGCTGCACAGGTCGCTGACGTCGTCGACGATGTGGGTCGACAGGATGACGACGATGTTCTCGCCAATTTCGCTCAGCAGGTTGTGGAAGCGGAGCCGCTCCTCCGGATCGAGGCCGGCGGTCGGCTCGTCGACGATGATCAGCCTGGGGCTGCCGAGCAGCGCCTGGGCGATGCCGAAGCGCTGCTTCATGCCGCCCGAGAAGGTCCCGAGCCGCGTCTTGCGGGCCTTATAGAGGTTGGTCTGATGGAGCAGGCCGTGGACCGCCTCCTTGCGGCTCTTCGCATCGGTGATCCCCTTCAGGACCGCAAAGTGATCCAGCATCGCCTCGGCGGTGATCTTCGGATAAACACCGAACTCCTGTGGCAGGTAGCCGAGGCGCCTGCGCACCTCCTCCTTCTCCTTCAGGACGTCGAGCCCATCGAAATGAACGCTCCCGGTATCCGGCTCCTGCAACGTGGCGATGGTCCGCATCAGGGTCGATTTGCCGGCCCCGTTCGGCCCCAAAAGGCCGAACATGCCGGTCGAGATCTTCAGTGAGACGTTCCTCAGCGCCTGCACCCCCTCGGGCCGGGCCTTGGACGGATAGGTCTTGGAAAGATTGTCGATGACCAGTTCCAGGCTCATGCCGCATCCTCCGTGCCGACTGTGTGGCGTTCTCCCGCGCTCTCATCCTGCCGAATCGGTGGATTATACGAAGTCGGGGAACGGCCGGTTTCATTTCTGTAAGTCGTATGATATCAGCGGACCGGGAAATCATCGCGGCGGCGGCCGGATGGCGTGCAATCGGCGCCGCGGCGCTCTAAATTGGACATCTTGGGTGTCATGGGGGCGCCCGACCTAAGTGGATTGCGCTCTATGACTTTCGCCCAACTCAGGGTGATCGTTGGCGGGCCGCTCGCGCCGCGTGCGGGGGCGTGTGCCCGGGCCGCGCTGCTGTTGATGGCCCTGATCTCCGGCGCGATCGTCGCCGGCGCGGAGGGGGGCCTGCTGGCGGCGCCGCCCGCCCGCCAGGAGGTCGCTTCCGGCTGGGCGGCGTTCGAGAAAGAGGAGTGGAGCGACGCCGAGGCGGCCTTCCGCCGCGCCATCGCGGCGGACCCCTCACAGGCGGAGGCCTACAACGGGGTGGGGGAGGCGCTGCTCCCTCAGGATCGGGAGCGGGCG
>CBDUYA010000311.1:0-3463 GCA_965371335.1 uncultured bacterium
CGCCTCGTGGTCCGACTTCGACCGCGACGGCGACGTCGACCTCTACGTCTGCGGGTACGTTCGCTACAAAGAAGAGGCCGCTTCGGGGCAGGCGACGCTGCAGTTCGAGACGGTGGTGCCGTTCACCCTCAATCCCTCCTCCTATCGGCCCGAACGCAATCTGCTGTACCGCAACGACGGCGGCCGCTTCCGGGAGGTCGCCGAAGAAGCGGGCGTGGCGAACAGCTCCGGCCGGTCGCTGTCGGCCAGCTGGGCCGACTTCGATCGGGACGGCTGGCCCGACCTCTACGTCGCCAACGACATCTCCGACAACGTCATGTACCACAACCGGGGTGACGGTCGCTTCGACGACGTCAGCCACGCCGCCTGGGTCGCCGATTACCGGGGGGCGATGGGCCTCGCGGTGGGAGACTGGAACAACGACGGCGATCTCGATATCTTCGTGACCCACTGGCTGGCGCAGGAGAACGCGCTGCTCGAGAACCAGGCGGGCGTCATCGCCGCCCGCCCCGGCGAGCCGATGCACTTCGTCGACAACGCCGATCTGCTTGGTCTCGGCCAGATCGCGCTCGACGACATCGGCTGGGGGGCCGTGTTCGTCGACTACGACAACGACGGGTGGCTCGACCTGTTCGTCGTCAACGGCAGCACCTTCCAGGAGGAGCAGGATCCCGCCCGGCTGATCGCCATGCGCGATCGCCTCTTCTGGAACGGCGGAGCGGACCGCGGCTTCTTCGCGATGGGCGAGACGGCGGGTGAGCCGTTCGCGCGCGCCGAGGTGGGGCGGGGGGCGGCGTTCGCCGACTACGATCGGGATGGCGACCTCGACCTGGCGATCCTCAACAATGGAGGACCGGCCCAGTTGCTCCGCAACGAAGGCGGCGAACGCAACAACTGGCTGCGGGTGGTCGTGCGCGGCCCGGCGCGGCAGCCCCCCGGCGCAGCGCCGCTGTCGGTCCCGGCGACCTCCAGCTTTGCGCTCGGAGCGATCATCAGCCTGACGGTGGACGGCGCCACCCGGATACAGCAGGTCGGAAGTTCCTCCTCGTATCTGAGCCAGTCCCCTCCGGGCGAAGCATGGTTCGGGCTGGGGGCGGCGGGGGCGGTGGAGCGGCTGACCATCGCCTGGCCCGACGGCGAGAGGCAGGAGTTCGAGGCGCTGCCGGTGAACGCCACGGTGCGGGTGAGAGAAGGGGAGGAGCCGGCGATCGTCCTGGGGCGCCGGCCGGAGCGCCGACGCGACGACGTGCTCGCCTTCTGGGAGCGCTATCGCGAGGCGACGGCGCAGCGGCTGAGGGGAGATTACGCCGCGGCCGCCGCGACGTACGAAGCGGCCCGTCTTCTCGACCCCGAGCACGAGGATTCGCTCTACTACCTCGGTCAATGCCGGCGGGACATCGGCCGGCACGATGCGGCCCGCGAGGCTCTGCACCTCCTGATCGCGCTGCGACCCGAGAGCGCCCGCGGGCATGTCGCGCTCGGCGCCCTGTACGCCTCCTCCGGAGAGGGCCGCCGGCCCGATCTGAAGGCTGCGGAGCGGCACCTGCGCCGCGCTCATGCGTTGAACGCGGAGGAGACGGGGCCGCTGGTCCGGCTCGGCGAGGTCCGCCTGCTGCAGGGCGATCGGGTGGAGGCGGCATCCCTGCTGAACGATGCACTGCGCACGAATCCGAAGAGTGTCGAAGCAGCGTTCCTTCTCGGTTACCTCGCCTGGGAAGCACAGGACCTCGTGGGCGCCCGCGAGTATTGCCGCGCGGCGCTCCGCGCCGGCCGGCGCGCGGCGCCAGTCGAGGGGGTGCTGGGTGAGGGAGACGTGAAGGCGGAGAGCGGGCACAGCGGGTCACCCGGCGCCCCCGGCGCGCCCTCGCGTCGGACGATCTTTAGGGAACTGGCGCAGACGCTGCTGTCACGCGGCGGCGGCCCCGAAGGGCGGGAGCTGACGACCGGGGAGCTCGCCCGTCTGTACGGGCCGGTTCGCGACTACGTCAGCGCCCACGCAAACTGAGAGCCTGCCCGGAGGATCGATCCCGCATAGGCAGGAAACTTGAAGGACGGACGAGGTTATTGGCAAGGACAGGTCCCAAATGAGCGCTGAGGATACGTTGAACCCACGGTTCACTGATTCAGGAGTCCTCAGACTGCGTCTGACGATTCATGGAGACCGGGGGAATCTTCGCCCGAAGGGAGACAATCGTGAAAAAGATCTGGGTAGCTATCGTGGCCGCGATGACAATTGCCTTGATCGCCCTGGTGGCCTCGCTGGCTTCAATTCTATCCAGTCCCCGGACGATCTCTGCCGCTGCGGAAAAGCAAACGGACTATCTCGACAAGCGCGGCGATCAAGAGCTTGCATACTTGCTTGTTAAACTGGAACTAAGAACACGCGCAACCATCGCACAGCACTACACTCGGCCTCAAGCTGCATTTCCCGGACCCGATCTGATCTACAAGGGTTGGCTCGCGAGGAACGCAATCCTCCCTGCGGCGGTGGCGGAGAAGATGGTCGTCGATGAACCACGCAACCCGCACAACCGAGGGGACTCCATCGCCCCTGAAAAGAATAATCGAATAGAATGAGGGCATATGTATCAGAATTCCAGGTAACGGAGTGTGACCATGGAGAAGACCGTCAAGCATCTGCTGGATGAAAAGGGGCGCGACATCTATTCGTTGACCCCGGACGCTTCCGTGTACGAGGCCATCGAGATGATGGCCGACAGAGGGGTGGGCGCGCTCCTCGTGATGGATGGCAAGAAGCTGGCCGGCATCGTCTCGGAGCGCGACTACGCCCGTAAGGTCATTCTTCAGGGGCGACAGTCGAAGGAAATGCGTGTTCGCGAGATCATGACCTCCAAGGTGGTCTGCATTCCTCCCGAACGCACCGTCGGGGAGAGCATGGCGCTCATGACCGATAAGCATATCCGTCACCTCCCCGTCATCGAGGGTTCCGAGGTCATCGGGCTTATTTCCATCGGAGATGTCGTACGAGCGGTAATCTCCGATAAGGAATTTATGATTCAGCAGCTCGAGAAGTACATCATGAGCGGCTGAGACCCCTCGACCTCCCGGTCCCTGCTCAAAGCCAGATCCTTCCGTCACTCGCAGGTCATGAGCATCGTCGGAGCCCGAGATGGAGTCCAACCGGTCAGATGGAATCGGTCCCCTGGGAAGAGTTGCTTTGCTCCCAGGCACACTCTTCCGGCTGGCCGAGCGCGAGATGCTCTGCAAAGAGGTCGGCTTTCCTGGCGCAAGAAGCCCGAGCGACAGCCCGGATGATCAGGAGCACCGGCACCTCTTACCGCGGCCAGCGGGAAGCCGCGGCGGCATTCCCGGAAAGGCCAAAGGGTCGCGGCCGGCCGCGCGCACGCCTTCGACATCACCTCGTCGTCGTGACCCGTTGTTGCCGTCTACGTCGCCGTTCAACACAGGTCACCCTGTGTCAATGACTTGCACCCAATCTCGC
>CBDUYA010000312.1:0-3443 GCA_965371335.1 uncultured bacterium
CGGATCATCAACTTCGGGGTGACGCTGCGCCGGGAGGTTCGCGGCCCCGCCACCGGCACCATCGAGCTGCCGGCGGCGCCGGGGATCGAGCTGACCGCCCGGGTCACCAACCCGGCCGGCAGCTTCGAGATCGCCTCCGCCACTTTCATGAAGGATCTGCGATTTTTCGATGCCGCTACGATCGGGGACGGGTCGTGGTTCCCGATCGGGATTCACGAAGGGTCGCCCCGCCCCTTCCGGGTGCCGATCCGCCTCACCGGCAACCAGAACATGTCGGTGACGGCGTACGTCTATCGTGAAGGAGGCGCCCCGACCCGGAAGGCCGACTGCGGCACCGAGGTGAACGGAACGATTCTCGATGAAACGCTGGTCATCCTGGCGGTCGCGCCTCCGGGGATCGATCCCTGCGATCTGGTCGCCGACTCCGGCGGCAGCGGCTGCGATCTCGGCATCGCCCACCTCAACTTCATTCCTGAGGCGGAGGCGAACAATCCGCACCGGGTCGAAATACAGATCTGCGACGACCACGACTTCAACAACACCGTCTCGGTCGAGTACCGCTCCGAGCCGGGTCTTGGCCTCGATGGCGGTCTCGACCTGCCGGAGATCCTGCATGTGAACGAGGCGACCGACATCGAGGTGTCGATCGGCGACCTGCGCATCCAGGCACTCCGCGACCTGGGATTCCGCTGGGGCCTGCAGTTCTGGCCCAACGGCGTTAACGTCAACCCGGTCATCATCAAGCCCCAGACGGAGGATTTCAACAACGTGGGAAGCGATTTCTTCAAGGAGACGGTCACCTGGACGCCCGACCGCTTCTACCGCGGCGATCTGATCCTGCACTTCGGCCAGGATGACGTCCCCCGCCAGATCATATTCCGCCGGGTGCTGCCGAAGTTCGAGATCCTTGGCGACGATCGGGAGCTGTTCACGTTGTCCGGGAATCCGGATGGCGAGTTCGTGTTCGGCGACGTCGGCTGGTCTCCGTCGCGGATCAGCGAGGACGATCGCTACACGATCCACGGTATCGCTAGCGCCACCGGCGTCGGCGATGCGACGGTCGAGCTGCTCGGCGGACAGTCGATCCGCTTCCGGTTCGACGACGGCCTCGGCCCCGATCCGGGCGGCGAGCGGGTCGACTGGGTGGCGAACTTCCTGATGGAGGTGCGCTACGGCGGCTACGTCAACACGGTCGAGCCGACGGCGCTGGGCCTCAACGACACCGCCTATTCAGTCCTGCTGAGCGCCGGCATGGGGCCGGGATATCATCCGAGCGGCAACTGCATGTGGCGGCGTCACCTGGAGGACTGGCTGAAGCCTGGTGCCGGGGTGGTGGATGCGGTCGTCGAGAGCGCCTCGCTCTTCTGGAGTCTGTTCGGCCCGGGCAGCCTCACCGGGGACGTCATCTCAGCGGCCGATCAGGTGATCTCGGCCGGCATCGACCGCCGCAACTGCGAGGAGTTCGCCGAGAAACATCTTATGGTGGCGATGAACGGCATTATCGTCAAGCCGCAGCAGACCTACTACGGGACGCTCTACGTCGACGCCTTCGGCCGCGCCCTGTCGCTCGGCCTCGACACGGCGACGACGGTGATCGACTTCGGCAACCTGCGGGATGAGCCGTGCACGCCGGGTGACGCGGGTCTGGAGATCGTCAGTATCACGCTGGTCGACGCCTTCCCGCTCAGCCCCGGCGAGGTCTTCAATCCGTCGACCTGTCAGTTTCAGTAGGGGAGGCGACATCCGGAGGATGCTACGCCGCGCGGACGCTACGCCGCCTTGCGGGGGTGAAACAGGACCGCCTCGTCGATCTCCCTCTCGGTGTGGGCGATGGCCACGGTCCCCATGCTGTCACTCCAGACGTTGACCATGGTGCGGCACATGTCGAGCGGCCTGTCGACCGCCCACAGGAGGGCGGTCAGGCCGACCGGGATCCCGATCGCCTGGAAGATGATCACCATCATCACCAGGCCGGCGTGCGGGATGCCGGCCGCCCCGATGCTCACCAGGAGCGCCAGCGCGACGATGGTGATCTGATGGGCGAACGTCAGGGTGAACGACGGGTTCATCGTGGCATAGACCTGGGCGACGAACAGGGTCGCCACGCATTCGTACAGCGCCGTGCCGTCCATGTTGACCGTGGCGCCGAGCGGCAGGACAAAGCTCGAGATCTTGTTGGAGACGCCGACCCCGTTCTCCACCCGCTCGAGGGTGACCGGGAATGTCCCCGAGCTGGAGGCGGTGGAGAATGCCGTTAACAGCGCCGGGCTCATGGCCCGCATCACGGTGTAGGGATTACGCCGGGTGATGAGCCAGAAAAGAAGCGGCAACGTCACCAGGAAGTGGATCGCCAGGGCCCCGGCCACCGTGACGGCGTAGCCGATCAGATTGATGAAGACGCCGGGACCAGTCGAGGCGACCAGCTTGGCGATCAGCGCCGCGATGCCGATCGGGGCGAGTGAGATCACGAACATGGTCATCCGCATCATGACCTCGAACAGGCCTCTGAAGAATTTCTCCACCGGAGCGCGCAGCTCGGGCTGCGTGGCGAGAAGAAAGATGCCGAACAGGATGGAAAAGAAGATCACCGGCAGAAGTTTGAAGTTGGCCGCCGCGCTGATCGGATTGTCCGGGATCATGGCGAGAGCGAAATCCCACACCGATTCGGGAGTCGCCGGAGGCTCGGTGCCGACCGGAATGGGGAGCGTCCGCCCCCGCCCGGGGCCGAACAGGTTGATGCAGGCGAGCCCCGTCAGGATCGCCAGAAGGCTGGTGGTGACGTACCAGACGGCCGTCTTGCCGCCGACCTTCCCGAGCCGCCGGAAGTCTCCCATTCCGGCCACCCCGCAGACCAGTGACGAGAAGACCAGAGGGATGACCACCATCTTCAGGAGCCTGAGGAAGATCTCGGCCAGACCGTGCACCGCGCCGCCGACCACCGTGGCCCTGAACTGTCGGTCGATCGCCGCCTGGATCTTCTTGGCCTGGGGGGCTTCCTGCTCGGGAGTCCAGGTCGGCCCCAGCACCTCCTGCCTCGCTTGGCGCTCGAAATCGGCGTGATGGGAGAGGTTCAGCCAGGTTCCGATCGCCGCCCCCAGGGCGATCCCGAAAAAGATCCACCAGTGCAATCGCACGCGCCTCATCGCCGTCTTTTAGCCCATTCCGGGCTGCAGCGCAAATCGGAGAGTTCAGGGCTCGAAGGCATGGGCCTCGTCGACGCGGTTCCCTCGGGCCGGGCGATTGATTCAGTCGGTCTGCCTGCCGGGGCCGGCAGGAGACTGAGTATCCGGTCGTTCGGCGCTGAGCGGACAGCCGTCGAAGCCGACCCGCGCACCCTTCTTCGTTGACGGGCAGTGGTCATCGGCGTCGGGGATGCCGTCGTCGTCCTTGTCGGGACGGTCGTCGACCGGCAGCAGGGCGAACGTATCGCGATCGAACCGCCC
>CBDUYA010000313.1:0-3396 GCA_965371335.1 uncultured bacterium
AACACCGGGTGGCCGGGGCGCAGCTCGGCCGCCCGGCGCAACGCCGCCAGGGCGCTCTCCACGCGGCCTGCCTCGAGGCGCATCAGACCGAGGGCCAGCAGCAGATCGGGATCGTCCGGCCGCATCGCCAGCCCTTCGCGCAGCGCCCTCTCCGCGCCATCGACATCACCCTGTTCCTGCAGCGCCAGAGCGAGGTTCTTCAGGTAGTCGGAATGATTCGGCGCGAGTCGCAACGCGCCGCGATAGGCCTCCACGGCGCCCGCCGCGTCGCCCATCGCCAGGCGGGCCGCACCGAGGTTGGTGAAGGCCAGGTCGCTCGACGGATCGCTTGCGATCGCCCGCTCGAGCACCTCCACCGCCTCCCGCGGGCTCCCCCGGGCGGTCAGGCTCCGCCCCAGGTTGACCAGGTATTGAACGTTCGCCGGCCGCTCGCGTACGGCCAGACGATAGTGGCGGACGGCGTCATCCCAGCGTGATCGGCGCGCATACAGCCCGGCGAGGTTGTACTGCGCGTCGCTGAAGCGCGGCCAGACGGCGATCGCCTTCCGGTACGCCTCCAGCGCCTCGGCATCATCTCCCGCGTCCTCCGAGGCGGTGCCATAATTGTACTGGGCGCGGACGCTGTCGGGAACGACCTCGATCGCCCGGCGGAAAATGGTCCGGTCGTCGCGCCAATCGCGCAGCCTGACGACGCTCCGCGCCGCCAGCAGCGCGAGCACGACGGCTGCGATCACCCGGATGACGCCGAGGCTGCGGCCTTCTTCGCTCGCCATCCGCCTTGGTGCGCCCACCACCAACCCGGCCAGCAGGCAGAAGCCGACCGATGGCAGGTAGAGCAGCCGCTCCGCCATGATCGTGCCGATCGGAAAGAGCAGATTGGCGGTCGGGGCTGCGGCCAGACCGATCCATGCGAGCGCGCAGGCGATGGCCGGCCGGCGCCTCCACCAGACCAGCAGCGCCGCGGCCCATCCCGCCACGATCAGGGCACCGCACAGAACGCGGAGATCGAGCGCACTTCCGGCCGGCGAGATGGCGCTATAGGAGTAGTCGATTGAGAGACGCAGCGGCGCAACCAGCAGCCCGGCGTAACGGCCCAGCACGTCCAGAGCGGTCAGGCGTCCTTCGAGGAAAGAGAGGTAGGCGATCGGGTTGTCGATGTAATGAACGTATCCTCCCGGGTTCAGCCCGCCGATGGCGGCGATCCTGCCGGCGAGGCACAGACCGAGCGCCATGGCCGAGGCGAGATGGAAACGCCAGCGGATTTCCCTCCGGACGATCAGCCGGTCCGCAGCCAGCACGAGGAACGGCGCCACAATGGCGTTTTCCTTCGCCAGAAAGCCGAGCGCCAGGCTGACGAGCGAGATTGCGTACCATCTCCATGGCCGGCCGCCGCTCAGCTCCGCATCCCGCCCCCGCAGGAACGCCAGGACACATCCCAGGGTGCCGGCGGCGGCCAGGAGTTCGGCGCGCCCCACCACTTCGCCCAACACTTCCGTATGCACCGGATGGACGGCGAACAGCAGGGCTGCGGCAAGGGCCGGATCGACTGCGATGCGGCCGTTTCCTGACGGCGTGAATCTCCCGGCCAGGAAGAACACCAGGACGGTGACGAAAAGGTGGAGAGCGAGATTGAGCAGGCGGTAGCCGAACGGCGCATCGCCGCCGATGGCATAGTTGAGCATGAAGGAGAGGATGGTGACCGGGCGATAGAGATTGGCGACGCGGGTCTCACCAACCGTCCAGTAGCCGCTGGTCAGCACATCGCCGAGGCGCGCCGGGTCGCGCAGCAACTCGTTCTGCTCGATGATGCGGTGGTCGTCGTGAATGAACCCGGGCAAGAGAGACGGCAGGCTGGCGAGGGCGGCCACCACCAGAACGAAGACCACGGCCGCCCGCCTGCCGCGCCGGCTCACTCCGCCCCGGTGCCCGCGATCACTCGGAATCACTCCCTCCGACGTATCCGAGAGAGCGCAGATGCTCTCTCAACTCGTCCGGGAGCGGCGGCTCCTCGTGATCGTTGCGGCCCGGATCCTCCGCCACGAACTCGAGCAGGGTCGCCTGCAGCCGCGCCGCGTCCTCCGGCAGCCGGTCGATCAGGTTGACCGACTCCCCGGGATCGGCCTGCAGGTCGTAGACCTCCCAGATCGGCTCCGGATTCTTCGGGATCAAAATGACCTTGTAGCGCGAGGTACGGAGCATCCGCCACTTGCCCGCGATCCCGCCGATGTGCTGCCGCCGGTTCTCCGGGTAGAAGTTCCGGCCCGACTCGGAATAGGCCGGCGGGACGGGTCGGTCTCCCCCCTCTCTGGTGCGGGAAACCAGGGAGCCCCCCTGCAGCCCGGCCGGAATTGGGATGCCGGCGAGATCGAGGATCGTCGGCATGATGTCGATGGTCCGCGCCTGCGATTCGACCACCCGCCCGGCCGGCAGCCGTCCCGGCGCTGCGATGATGAGGGGCACGCGCACCGTCGGTTCGTAGAGATAAGCACCGTGCTCGAAGAAGTAATCGTGCTCGCCGAAGCTCTCCCCGTGATCCGAGGTGACCACGACGATGGTTTTCTCCGTCTGTCCCATTTTCTCGATTGCTTCGAGCAGGTCGCCGATCGCCCGATCGGCGTACCTGACCTCTCCGTCATAATGGGCGATGGCGTGCTCGACCTCGCGTGGCGGCAGACGTATGACGCCGAAGATGATAGCGCCCTTTTCAACTCCCGGACGCTCCGGATCGTTGAACGCATGGCCGCCGGTGTACTCCCCGTCGAACATCTCCGTATAGGGGGACGGCGCATCGTAGGGCCAGTGCGGTGCGTTATACCGTAACCAGAGAAAGAACGGCCGATCGCTGCCGCGCCGACGGCGCAGCCATTGCACCGCCTTGCGGCTCGCTTCCCGATCGTTGCGCGTCGGCAGGTAGACCTTCTTGCCATCCGGATCGAGGTAGATATCGGGGTCGTACACCTCGAAGTCGCGATGCAGGCCGACATTCAGCCCCTGGGTGACCGCGAAGGCATCGTAGCCATTGTCGCGCAAAGTCCGGGTCAGCGTCAGACGCCCCTCCAGGACATCGTGCATCTGGCCTTCGTAGCGCAGACCGTGCTCCGGAGGGTAGACGCCGGTCAGAATCGACGGAAACGACTGCACGGTCCGCCCGGCCGCCGTGATCGTCTGTCGGAATATAACGCCGCCCGCCGCCAGACGATCGATGTGCGGGCTGGTGTCGCGAGAGTATCCGAGGCAGCCGAGATGATCCGGCCGCAGCGTGTCGACAGTCAGCAGCAAAACGTTCGGCCGGGCTCCCGCCGGTTGCGCCGCGGCCGGGAGTGAAACGGGCTCCCCGCCGCATGCCGTGAGGAGGGCGAGGAAAACGAGCGCAGCGGGGGTCGGCGCGGCGGCCCG
>CBDUYA010000314.1:0-3384 GCA_965371335.1 uncultured bacterium
CTGGATGCGGAAGGTGGCGAATGGGTCGCCCGGCGTGAAGGGATCGACCGTCAGGTCGAGGTTGATGTTGCTCGGATCGGGATCGACACTGCCGATGCCGCTGTCGCCCGGCCGGTCGTCGGTCCCCCGCCCGTCGACCCCCAGGATGCCTCCCTGGGTCGAGATGGCGCCGGTGCAGATCGGCGGCAGAACGTCGAACAGCCCGAAATGCAGGTTGTCGATCCCGCCGAACGACTGGAACAGGCCGCCCGATTCGTCGTTCGATATGATCGTCGCCCGCGCGAAGGGCATGTCGGAGGTAATGCCGAAAAACTCGATCGGGTTATTGCGGTCGGCGTTCCGCACCGACAGGGTCTGTGGCGCTTCCCCGACGAATTCCAGCTCGACGGTGATCTCGCGCATCGTCGGGTTCTGGGCGATGACGTAGAATGCCACGGCCGAGGCGGGCGAGAGGAAATCAAGCACGATGGCCTGTTTGACCGTCTTCGTCTCGAGGGAGCCGCCGCCGAGCGCGTTGGGCTTGGAGACCGCCTGCGGCAGATTGAGAGTCTGGATCGGCGTGAAGCCGGGCAGGCCGGAGTTCGGAGAGGAGAACAGCACTCCGGGGATCTGATTGGTGATCAGCGTACCGGCTGGAAAGCCGTCGAACTCATCCGAAATCAAGATGATCGCGGGATCGAGCGCCGCGAGAAAATCGGCCTCGGTCTCGTGCCTGGTCACGGTCGCCCCGGAGGCCGGGACCGCCGCGACGGCATACAGCACTATGAAGCAGAGCGTGAATAGCTTGATTCGGGTCATGGTCCTCGCCCCCATATGCGCTTATCGCATCGATGACCACGTAGCCCCATGCCGCGCTCCGGCAGGGCCGCCGGGTCAATTCCATGGTGCTTCTACAGGTTATTGTGTTCTTTCCCCAACCGCTGAACGCTAGATATACGGTGATATTACAGTAAAACAAGGGCTTTTGGAATATGGACCGGCGGGCTCTCAGGGCTGGCGCAGGCTCTGCAGCCGCTCACTCTCGGTCGTGCGGCCTGTGTCGCGGAAAACACCTTCAGCGTCAGTCAGATACGATGCGGTCAGCGCTCGGGAGAGAAAGACCGCACGGGTCTCCGCCGGGAGATTCTCCAGCATCTCGTCGAGCGGATCGAGCGCACCGGCTAAGTGCCCGGCTGCGGCGGAGGCGTTGCCGGCAGCCAGCTGCGCCCGGCCGGCCAGATGCCGGGCCTGGAAGATCACATCCCGCTCCTTCGGGGGGCCGGCGGCGGCGAGCGCCACCTCGGCTTCCGCCAGCGCCTTTACGTGATCTTCACTCGAGAGATGAGCCGCGGCGAGGGCCAGGTGAGCACGGCTGACCAGAGGGACCAATCCCGACTCTTCGGCCTCTCCGGCGACTGCGGTTAACCCGGCGATGTCCGCTGAGGCGGTGCCCTGAACCAGACGTGCGATGAGCTGCAGGCGGTAGTTCCCCGAACGGCCCGCGAAGTCGCCGCCTTCGCGCAGCATCTCCGCCGCCTCGGCGCTCTTTGACAACTCACGGAGCAACTCCGCACGCGCCAGCTGCACCTTCGCCATTTGCTCCGGAAGGTCGAGATCGCGCGCCAGTGCGAGCGCTTCTTCCAGGCTCGTCTCCGCACCTGCAAGATCCCCGACCAGACGCCGAACGTTTCCAAGGTAGGTCAGGCAGTCGGCGAGGAGCAGAGAATCCTGCATCTCTCTCGCCTTTTTCTCTGCCTCGCCCAGCGAGTCGAGAGCAGCGCCGTACTCACCTTGATCTTCCTGAACGATCGACAGATTCGCCAGCAGGACAACGATACCGTCCTTGAATCCCATCTCGCGCGCCAATGGCAACCCCTCGAGGTAGTACTTGAGCGCCGCCTCGTGACGCCCCTGCACCTGCTCTGTCCATCCCACGCCGATCAAGGCCTGCAAAATGTCATAGCGATCGCCCGCTTCACGACTTCGCTCCAGAGCTTCCTTTTGGAAAAAGAAAGCCTCGAGATATTTACCGAGCGCGGCATTGATATATCCAATGTTGCTGAGAGCCCATGCGAGCGCCGATTGATCGCCCGATTCACGCACGATTTTCAGGCTCCGCTGGTAGGCGTTAAGCGCCTTCTCTCCTTCGCCAATGGACTGGTAGAGATCACCGAGATTGGAATAGGACTCGCTGAGTCCTGATTGATCGCCGACCTCCTCGAAAATGTCGAGTGCGTTCTGCAGCGCCTCAAGCGCCTCATCGTTTCGGCTCTGGTTGGTCGCGATGACTGCTATGTTCCTCCAGACCGATGCCTCTCCCCGGCGATCGCCGATCCCCTTGCGGATCTCCAGTGATTCCTGAAAACGACCCAATGCCTCATCGTACTGGCCGAGGGCAAAGTGCGCATTACCAAGCCCGTTGAGGGCCGAAGCCCTCCCCTCCTCGTTCCCCGACTGCTTATGCAAACCCAGGGCGATGTTCAGCTCGGCGACGCCGTCGGTCAGATTCCCCATCTTGCTCTGCACCCGTCCCAGGGCGTAATGGCCGTCCGGGTGCTTCGCATCAAGCTCGACCACCCTGCGGAGCGCCGCCAGCGCTTCCTCGAGGGCGCCGCTCTCCTCCAGCGCCAGCGCCAGGTTGTAGCGCGCTTCAGCGCTGTTGGGCGTGATATCGACGATGCTCCGGTAGGCGGCGATCGCCCGATCGAAGTTGCCCTTCAGGCGCGCCTGCACGGCCCGCACGCGCGCCGTCTCGTAAGGTGACGCGTCCTGCAGTCCCTGCGCCGCGCGGTCGGCCGCCTCGATCGCCTTGTCCGAATAGCCGAGCCGGTCGTAGGTCTCGGCCAGCAGGGCGCCGGCGGCGGCGAAGTGCGGCTCGCTCTGCACGGCCGCCTCAAGCTTGCCGGCCGCCTCCATGTTGTTGCCGGCGCGCACCAGGCTCAGCCCTTCGCTGTACAAACCGAGCGCCTCGACCGAGTCGGTCGCAAGGTCGGCCACCCCCTGATCCGACTCGCCCCAGCCGGCGGCGACGCCGAGCTCATCGCGGATCCGTCCCGACAGCTCGTCCATCATGCCGAAGATCGCATCCTCCCCCGCCCCCTCGATACGGATTGGCATCCCTTCGCTGACACTGTTGTCGAGCGCCGCCCGCACGCGCGCCTCGATGCGGAACTGGTTGCCCGCCTTCATGATGCGGCCGGTCATCACGTTGTCGACGTCCAGAAGGCCGGCGATGCGCACCAGGTCCTGGTCGCGCAGCTCGCGGCGATCGCCGATTTGCAGGCCATCGAGAATCGATTCGATGCGGTCCTGGCCAACGAGGCGCAGCGCCTTCGCCTGCTGCAGGTCGGACCGCAGCAGATCGGGAAGGCCGCTTCTGACCCAGTCGAAGCGTTCCTCCCCCGT
>CBDUYA010000315.1:0-3381 GCA_965371335.1 uncultured bacterium
GTGGAAACCTGGCTGGCGCTGCGCATGGAGGACCGGCAGGACCTGGAGGACCTGAAGGCGCTGCAGATCGGTTCGCCGGCGGGCGGCCAGATCCTGCTGAGCGACATCGCCGACTTCCGCATCGTGCGGCGGGCGCAGGAGATCACCCGCGAGGACCGCAAGGTCCGTTTCGCCATCAATGCCACCTATGAAGGGAAAGAGTGGGAAGGGACCAAGGAGACAATCGCGGGGTTGATGGATGCCTTCGACCTGCCGCCCGGCTACTCCTGGTCGTGGGACGACCGTATTCTCGAGCAGGGCGAGGAGGACGCGCAGATGGGGATCAACTTCCTGCTGGCGATCCTCCTCGTCTATCTGGTGCTGGCGTCGCTGTTCGAATCGGTCTCGCAGCCGTTCGCCATCCTGCTGTCGATCCTGTTCGCTTTTCCCGGCGTCGCCTGGACGCTGATGATCACCCGCACGCCGTTCAACCTGATGTCATGGATCGGTCTGCTCATTCTGGTCGGGATCGTGGTGAACAACGGGATCGTGCTCCTCGATCACCTGAACCACCTGCGGCGCACCGGGATGCGCCGCGACGACGCCATCCTGCAGGCGGGACGGGATCGCCTGCGGCCGATCCTGATGACCGCTGCGACGACGACCGTCGGGCTGATCCCGCTGGCGTTCGGCACCTCCGGAGCGGGCGGCGTCTACTATTTCCCGCTGGCCCGCACCATCATCGGCGGGCTCTTGTCGTCCACGGTGGTGACGCTGATCGTCCTCCCCTACATGAACATCGGGGTGGAGAACTTTGCCGGATTGATGCGCCGAATCTGGAGCACCTCACGACCGCACCGCGCCGCGGGGGCCGGCCCGGTGGCCCCTCCCGCCGAGCCGGCAGGCATCTGAGGCCTTCTCGCGGCCGCGCCGCCTGACGTGCGGAGCCTGCCCTGCGGGGAATCTGCTCCCGACTATTGACATTCTCCCCGCCTTGGTCTAGAAAGCACGACATAATTGCATTTTCACGGGGAGGGGGCGATGCAGAAGGCGCTCGTCGGCTGCCTGCTACTCGCGGTTTTTGGAGCACCGCTGTTTGCAGCCGAGAACACCTACTCGCTCGGGGGCGGCATTGCCGCCAGCGGGGTCGAGGTTGATGACGGTGCGGAGATCGACGGCACGGGGGCGTTCGGCACCTTCCGCATCAACGCGCGCAATGGCACTTTCCTGTTCTTCTCTCTCAGCTTTACCGAGGAAGACGAAACGGCGACAGTCGATATCGGAACCACCCCCCGGAACGTGGAGGTCGAAGACACATTCCTGCGCCTGGGCATCGGCGCCGGCTACATGTTCCGCAGGAATAGCCTCTTCCGGCTGTTTCTCCATGGCGGTTTCGCCTTCCTCGACGTCCAGGAGGAAATCGACGGCGTCGATTCCGTGGATGATTCCTCGTTCGCGCTGAGCCTTGGCGGTGGGATCGAGGTGGGCAGGGGGCATCATGCGCTCTATGTCAACGCGGGGTTCGACTACAACCACGACGTCGAATTTGACACCACTCTGACGGCTGGAAACGTAGGCGGAAGGTCGGATTTCGATCTGCTCGAAGTGCAGGTCGGGTACATCTACAACTTCTGAGCGGCGGGACTCAAATGCGTGCCATGCGGAAAATGCTTGATTGCCGGATCCTGGCCGGCTTGATCCTGTGTGCGTTGTGCTCCGCCTGCAACGACACTAATGATGTCCATGTCGGATTGCTTACCAGCGAATTCCGCTGCTCGGGTGGGCCTGTCGCCCAGGATACGGTGGCGCTCACCTGCGGCAGCAAGGTGGATGTCGATGTGATGGAAATCGTGGTGGTGATCGGCGGAGCGACGACGGCGGACAACATCAAGGGTCTCCATTTCGATGTCGTTTACCCTCGCAGCCGGTTCTCGTACGTCGATGGGAGCGCCTCCATGGTTGCGGATAACTTTCTCACCTGGGGCGGCGGCAATTGCGACGGCGCTACCAATCTCTGTGATGCAGGGGATATCGGTAATTTCTGCTCGATCAATACCGACTGCAACGTTCCGGGAGTGAACATGCCGGCCCTGTCCGCCAGCGAGACCCTGGATCCCCCCCCGGATCCGATGGACCCCGACGTGGTCGCGGGCCGTCTCAGCATCATGATTGATCGCACCAACCCGGCGGATGGCGTGGAGGCGACCCTTGGAGGCCGGAACCCGATTCTGCGGTTCCTGATGCGGGCCAACTCCATCGCTACGGGCGGCGTCGATCCCACCCTGTTCACCTTCGAGAACGCGGCCGCCGTCGATCCGACCGACACTCCGATCGGCAGCGTCCTGTTCAACGATCAGCTCCTCCTCTGGGTCCAATAGCGAAGAGAAGCCCCGCAGAGCGGCGCTACGACGCGCACTCCCCCTCGCCCGCTTCCAGTTCGAATGGCGCCTCGGCGCCGAGATCGCGGTAGTCGTCCGGCTGCAGCGTCTCCGGATCGAGTGCGGTGAGATCCGCGAGGGTCGTCCCGATGCGCTCCGGCACGAGTCGCCGGAAGAACGCCAGGGCCGATTCGCCGTTGCGGCGCTCATGGTTGAACAGCGCCAGCAGACGGGTGAGCGCCTCGGGGACCCGGCGGGCCGGGATCTTCACCGATCGGGCCCCGAAATGCGCTCCCTGCCCGTCGACCCCTCCGCCGACGAACAGCTGGTAAACCGGCACCAGGCGGCCGTTGACGTTCCTGGCGGCACCGTGGAACCCGAGTCCGGCGACGTGGTGCTGCCCGCATGAGTTGGGGCAGCCGCTGATCTTGATGCGCAGGTCGGCGGCGGCCGCCACCATCTGCCGGCCGCCGTTGCCGGCGGCATGCTCGAGCCTCTCCCTGAGCGCCAGCGCCAGATCCCGCGATCCGGTGATGGCGATCTTGCAGCTCTCGGCGCCGGGGCAGGAGGTCGGATCGAGCAGGCGGCCCGCCTCGCCGCGATCGAGGCCGAGCGCCGCCAGGCCGCGGTGCACCGCCGGGAGGTCCTCGCTGCGGATCCAGCGGAGCAGGAGATTCTGGTCCATCGAGGTGCGCAGGCGGCCGTTGCCGTGGGTTTCGATGATGCGGGCGACCCCTTCCATCTGCGCCGCTGTGATGTCTCCCCGTGGCAGGGTGATCCACGCCATGGCATAGCCGCGCTGCTTCTGCGGCCGTGCGTTGGTCGCCGCCCATGAGCGGAAGGAATCGTCACCGGAGAGGGTGACCTGCTCGAGCAGATCGGCCGCCACGCCGCCACGCTCCGGCCGCGGCGTCTCGAGGTATCTTTCGATCCCGGGGTCGCGCTCGGCCGGCAGTTGCGCCGCCTCGCTCTCGACCTCACCCTTGAATGCCTCCCACCCCCTCTTGCGGATGGCGTACTTCAT
>CBDUYA010000316.1:0-3368 GCA_965371335.1 uncultured bacterium
AAACGCCATCGCCATGCTCTCACGACGTACGCCGCCAGGTTCACCGCCACGCTCAGGGCGATGAGGCCGAGGCTCGCCTCCCGGACGCTCTTCCATGCCGCCGCGAGATCGAATCCTCGCAGGAACAGAAACAGGAATCCCACCGTCAGGAAAACGCTGAGAATAATACGTGTGGCCCGCTTCAACGGCGCGTCGATCCCCCTGCCTGGAAATCAACCCGGCCCCGCAGGCCATGCCCACCATCGCGATGGGTCGCGCCCGGGCGCGGGGCGGCGACTATGGCGAATGCCCTGAGGACTGTCCAGTTGAACCGACGCGCATACGCTCCATCTCGACCTCGATGTGCGCCACGCCCGGAAGGATGAATTTGCGCACGCGGACGGCGGCACGTTGCACCCGGAAGCGCTCCAGCACACGGTCCAGAATCGTCCGCGCCGCCGCCTCGATGAGATGAAAGGCGGTCGACTCGAGATGGGCGCGGACCTCGCTGGTCACATCGAGGTAGTCGATGGTCTGCGCCACGTCACCGCTCCGGCCTGCCGCTTCCAGATCGGAGTAAAGATCAAGATCGATCTCGAGCTTCTGCGGAAGGCGGCGCTCCTCCTCCGTTACACCGATGCGGCACATGCAGACCATGCTCCGCACCGACAGACGATCGGAGATTGCGGTTCGTGCCTCTCCCACTGAACACCCCTCCAGGTACGGCTCGCCGCACGATCTCGCTCACCTCAGGGTCGGGAGCGAAGGCAGCTTACCACGTTCGCGGCTTACACGTCGCGGTGGGTCGGGGCCGGCAGCCGGGGTGTCACGCGCACGGATCGGAAGCGCTTCAGGACCACCTGACCGGGAGTCATTCCCCGGCGCTTGTGAACATGCTTGCGCTGGGTGTAATGGACTTCGACGGCGCCGTCGGCGCGGGCGCCGCTGTGGAAGGCGGCGATCTCGGCGGCACGGCGCAGGGTCGGCGCCGGAAGCGTCTTGAGACGTTGCGGATTGCGCACCACCACGTGGGCGCCGGAAGTCCCGGCCGCATGCAGCCAGAAGTCCCACGGCGATGCGACCTTAAAGGTGAGGGTGTCGTTCTCCGCCCCGCTCCTGCCGACCAGGATCGTCAGACCGTCCGGGCTGGTGTGCTGGCGGACGCGGGCCGGGGCCGGCTCGCTGCGACCGGACGGGGCCGATCGGCGCCGCCGCGCCGCGTGGACCAGCCCCAGACGCGCCATCCCCTCACGCAGCCGCTCCAGGTCCTCCGGCCCGCGGATGGCGGCCGCCTGTTCCATGAGGCGCGCCCAGGCGGCATGGCGGTCCTGCGCCGCTGCAAGACGCTCCTCGATCGTTCCGACGGCTCGCTTTGCCTTCTTGTAGCGCTCGTAGCACCTGCGTGCATTCTCCTGCAGGGTCCGTCTCGGATCGATCGGCACGCGCAAGGGTGGTCCCTCTGCATCTCCGGGATCGGGGACGATGGCCGTATCCCGTTCCACCCGGGCGACGGTGAGACCGGCCAGGAGCGCCTCTCCATGACGTCGGTGGCGGTCGGCCCCGCGGGCCGCCTGCAACTCTTTCTCAAGCTTCCCGATCAGCCGATCGAGACGCTCACGCTCCCGCCTGCTGAGCGCCTGATAATGCCCGCGCATCGCCAGAAAGTCAGTCAGCCGCTCCCGCAGGTCGAAGCCGGTGTGCGCAGCTTCCGAGGGGCTGTCGAAGGACTGGATTGTCCCGTCGGGTGCCGAGTCACCCGGCGACAGCAGCGGCAGAGGGGCTACGACGAGATCTCCCTGAGGCAGCCGATCCCCCTCCGACAGCGTCTCGAGAGGGCGCTTCGCATAGATCGTCGGCTTCCATCCTCCCGTGCGAACGGCCGTCAGGATTTCCTCCAGGCGCCCTTCGACCGTCCCGTCCTGCCGCCCGGCGGCGGCCCGCAGGTCGTGCCCCAGCAGGGGACTCAGCGGCTGCAGAAAGGCCGCTTCGTCGCTCCAGCGCTGATGGATGGCGGGCAGCGACTCGGGGCCCGGCGCCAGATCGCCGTAGTCCTCCCGGCTGACCGGAGAGATGTAGGAGATGCCGACCTGCGGAGCGCGAAAGGCGCTCTTGAGACCCCTGGCGAAGGCGAGGATGCGCCCTTCGCCGTCGAGCGCCACAATGTTGGCCGAACGGCCGAGCAGCTCGACGACGATCCGACGTCGGGCGACCTCTCCCCCGGCGGAGACCAGGCGGAACTGCAAGGTCACGACCCGATCCCAGGGGCTCTTCTCGATTCGTTCGAGCGTTGCGCCACCGATGTCGCGATCGAGCCACGCCGCGAATCGATCGAGGGGAACCTCCAGAAACCGTGTGCCGCGAGGCGTCAGGTGCAATCGCGGCAGATCGGGACGGACGGAAATCAGCAGATTATCATTGCGGGGGGTCGAAAAACGGAACAGATAACGGGAGTGACCAAGATAGGCAACGCGCAGCAACTCATGATCGAGGAGGTGTTCGGCCGCCTCCGTCGTGACCGCCTGTAGTAGAAACTGATCCATCGGTTCCCGCGTCCCAGCCGGGAACGGGAGCTCCGGCGCGATCGCTTCTGCTACTGCTTCTGCTTCTGCTTAAAGCCGTGGGCGACGGCGCGATCGACCTTGACCTCGGCCTCCGCTTCCGACAGCTTGGAAACCTCGGCGATCTCGCTGACGATCAGATAGCGCGCACGATCGAGCATGCGCCGCTCGCGGTACGAGAGGTTCTTCTGCAGGGCGAGGTGGCTAAGGCTCTTGAAAACCAACGCCACTTCGGCGATCGCCCCGGTGCGCATCTTGTCGGAATTCGCCTGGAAGCGCCCCTTCCAGTCGTCGAACACCTTGACCGAATTGTCCTTCAGGACGTCGAAGACCTGATCGATCTCTTTCTTGGAGACGATCGGGCGCAACCCGACGTTGACGGTATTCCTTTTCGGCACCATCACCATGCTATCGTTGGCCATGATGCGCAAGCGGAGGAATTCGGCATCATAGTCGCCGATCTCCTGCTTCTCAATCTGCTCGATAACGCCGATGCCATGATTCGGATACACAACCTTGTCGCCGACCTTGAATCCCACAGCCTGCCTCCGGATGACCCTGTAACGGCCCGCAAATAGGCCGTGTACGGTAACTTACGGCGTAATTATAGCAAAATCCACTCCAAAAGGCAATCTGGTCCCGGAGAGCGTGCGATTCACCCCACGCGGGGAGTCCCCAAGCAGCCCAGGAAAGGCTAAAATAGGCTGGATTTTCACCGCAAGGAGGCTTCTTGATCCGCGTCGGCGTCGCCGGCTGGGATTATCCCGACTGGGAGGGCACCACCTACCCTTCTCCCCACCCCCGCAACTTCGACCGCCTCACTTACCTGGC
>CBDUYA010000317.1:0-3351 GCA_965371335.1 uncultured bacterium
AGTTCTGCTCCGGATCGAGCACCTCGAGCAGCGCGGAGGAAGGGTCGCCCCGGTAATCGGCGCCGATCTTGTCGACCTCATCCAGCATGAAGACCGGGTTGTTCGACCCGGCCTGGCTGATCCCCTGGATGATGCGACCCGGCATCGAGCCGACGTAGGTCCGCCGGTGGCCGCGGATCTCCGCCTCGTCGCGGATCCCGCCGAGCGAGATACGCGCGAATTTGCGTCCCAGGGCGCGGGCGATCGACCTCCCCAGCGACGTCTTGCCGACACCCGGCGGTCCCACGAAGCAGAGGATCGGGCCGCGCATCTTCTTCTTCAGCTTGCGCACCGCCAAGTACTCGATGATCCGCTCCTTAATGGGTTCCAGGCCGTAGTGGTCCTCGTCGAGGATGCCCTGAGCATCCTTCAGGTCGAGGTTGTCCCTGGTCTGGGCCGACCAGGGGAGGTTCACCATCCAGTCGAGATAGTTCCGCACCGTGGCGGTTTCGGCGGAATCGGGATGCATACGTTCCAGCTTGCCGATCTGGCGATCGATCTCCTCGAGGACCTTCTTCGGCATCTTCGCCTTGCGCGCCTTCTCGCGAAACGCCTCGACCTCCTCGGCAAGATCATTCCCCTCGCCCAGTTCCGACTGGATCGCCTTCAGCTGCTGCCGCAGGAAATACTCCCGTTGCGATCGGTCGATTTCCTCACGGGCGTGCGTGTTGATCTCCTGCTGCATCGCCAGAAGCTCGATCTCGCGGTTGAGGAAATCGTGCACTTTCTTCAATCGGGCAATCGGGTCGATGGTCTTGAGCAGAAGCTGCGCGTCCTCGATTTTCAGATCCAGGTTGCTCGCGACCAGATCGGCCAGGCGGCCGGGGTCCTCCAGGTTGCCGGCGATCACCATCACCTCGGATGAGATCGCCTTGCCCAGAGACACACTGCGCTCCAGCAGCTTCTTGGTACTGCGCAGCCGCGCTTCCTGCTCGAGAGAGGCGTCGACTGCGCTCTCCTGGACGCGCGTGATGCGCGCCTCCATGTATGGCTCCTTGCGGGTGAACTCATCAATCCGGGCCCGGCAGACCCCCTGCACGAGCACCCGGATCCTTCCATCCGGCAGCTTGAGCATCCGCATGATCACGCCGACCGTGCCGACGTTGAAGACATCCTTCTCGCCCGGCGCTTCCGTGTCGGCGTCCTTCTGCGCGACCAGGAGGATCATCCGGTTCTCGGCCAGCGCCCTCTCGACCGACTTGATGGAGCGCGTGCGGCTGACCGACAGCGGCACGATGATGAACGGATAGACGACGATGTCGCGGAGAGGCATCACGGGAAGCTCCCGCGGGATCTTGAGCTGATCATTCACCTGGTCGAGCTTCGCCTGTGTCATGCAGGATCCTCAATCGGGATCGGGACTTCCTCGCCGCGCCGGTTCGGCACCTTGGGGAAGGTCACCTTGAGAACACCCTCTGCGAGCACGGCCGTCGCGGCATGAGTGTTGACCGGGGTCGAGATGTGCACGATCCTCTTGAAGCGGCCGAATCCGCGTTCCATGCAGTGAAACTGCGTTTCCTCCGCCGGATCGTGGCGTCGCTTCTCACCGCGCAGCACGAGACTGTTGCCGTTGATGGCGATCGAGACGTTGTCCGGATCGACGCCCGGGACTTCGAACGTGACGACCAGGTCCTTATCGGTCTCGTAGACGTCGGAATTCGGCAGCCAGTCGCCGCCCGCGTCGCTCCCTGAGGAGCGGAGTTCGAGCAGATTCTCGATGAGCCGGTTGATCTCGTTCTGGATTCGACTGATCTCGGCAAACGGCCCGAGGTTGGCCATGCGGACGCCTCCCTGAATGCGCCGGGTAATATAGTCGAGCGAATCGCCATTCGCAAGGCGAGCGGCCCGAGATGCCCCCGGCCTGAACGATCCATCGGGATGGATCCGGCCCTACCTGCGCTGATCGAGAAGGCCCTTGAGTTCCTTCATGAACTGATCGACGTCCTCGAACTTGCGATAGACGCTCGCGAACCGCACGTAGGCCACCTTATCGAGATCGCGGAGCCGATCGATCACCCTCTGACCGATGGTCTCCGTGGGGATCTCGCGATCGGCGGCTTCCTGGAGCAGATGCTCGACCTCGTCGGCAACGCCCTCGAGTTCGGAGGGCGAAATGGGTCGCTTCTCGCAGGCGCGGCGCAGGCCGGCGAGCACCTTGTTGCGATCGAACGGCTCACGCCGCCCATCACGCTTGACCACCATGAACGGGATCTCGTCGATCCGCTCATACGATGTAAACCTCCGTGAGCAGTTGAGACATTCGCGCCGGCGACGGACGACGAGCCCTTCACGCCCCTCGCGTGAGTCGACCACCTTGTCTTCAACATGACCGCAGAACGGGCACTTCATGATGCCTCCATAGAACCGGATGGGAGATCACCGGTCGAACGCAGGGAACGGACCTCGCGGGGACGCACTCCGTCGCGCCACATGAACGTCAGGCCGATCACGATTGGCGGAACGAGGGTGCAGGCATGCAGCGTCACCGCCACGGCGGCCGCCGTCGCCGCCGGCACGCTCCAGAAGTCGACGAGGGAGATCTGGCAGAGATACTCGTAGGGACCGACCCCGCCCGGGGTCGGTATGGCAATGCCGACCGTCAGCGGCACCATGAGCAGGAAGGTATCGATGAAGACCAGATTCAGGCCGAAAGCGCGCAGGGCGAGATAGATCGAGTACCCGATCATCACCCACATGATCAGCGACAGCGCCACCGACCCAATCAGCTCCCGCATCCGCCGCAGCGCCCCGAGACCGGAGAGGAATCGCTCCAGGATCACGAAAGCGGCCGACAGTCGGCCGGAGCGCCCGCCGGGGCTCAGACGGGCGAGGAGTGCGAGTACGCGCTGCGGGAAGACGACGAGCATCACCACGATCGGCAGACCGACCGCGACGAACACCGCCGCGTATTTCAGGCCTGCCCGCAGGAGCAGGGACGCCTGGCTCCCGCCACCGTCCGTCCCGGTCAGGACCGCGGCGCCGTGCGCCGTCAATCGGAAGAGGAGGAACAGCGCCATCACCGTCACGGCATCGAGGAGCCTCTCCAGGGCAATGGTGGCAAAGGTCGCGCTGGCGCTCAGCCGCTCGCGGCGCGCCAGCAGCACCGGCCTGACGACCTCACCCGCGCGGAAGGGACCGAGAAATGAAACCATGAACCCGATCATGGTGGTGGAGATCAGGTTGTACATCCCCAGCCCCTCGCGCACGGGCGCCAGCAGAAAACGCCATCGCCATGCTCTCACGACGTACGCCGCCAGGTTCACCGCCACGCTCCGGGTAATGAGGGCGAGGCTCGCCTCCCGGACGCTCTGC
>CBDUYA010000318.1:0-3342 GCA_965371335.1 uncultured bacterium
TATCTTCTGGACGCCCGTTACTACCTGAATAACCCGATGGAAATGCTGCACAGCTTGCGCTCGGCAGGTGTCTTCTACGGAGGATTCGCGCTCGCTCTGGTGGCCGGGCTCTGGTACATCCGGCGCCATCGGCTTCCCCTGGGCCGGGTCTTCGATCTGGCCGCTCCCGCGCTGGCGCTCGGCCAGGGCATCGGCCGGATCGGCTGCTTCGCGGCGGGGTGCTGCTACGGCGCCAGTTGCGACCTCCCGTGGGCCGTCACGTTCACCGATGCCCGCTCGTTCGAGCTGACCGGCGCCCCTCTCGGGATTGCGCTGCATCCAAGCCAGATCTATCACGCCGTCTCCAACTTCTTCATCCTGGGAATCACCATGCTGGCGATGCGGAAGCGCCGATTCGACGGTCAGGTTTTCTGGATCTACATTCTGTTCTACGCGGTGCTGCGCGCCGTGGTGGAGATGTTTCGAGGGGACACGGCCCGGGGACTGTTCTTCGGCGGGACATTTTCGACGTCGCAGTTGATTGCCCTGCCGGCCATCGTCCTGGCGGTGATCATGCTGATCGTGCTGGCGCGACGCGCCGGAGGCTCGACGTCGGCGGCGTCGCCGGGATCGGTCTGATGCCCGGCCCCGGGCCGGGGGGAAAGGGACATCGCATGGCCATCCGGGTCCCGCAGGAGAGGCAGGGTGAGCGGCTCGACCAGATGCTGGTGTCGGTGCTCACTGATCAGAGCCGCGCCTCGGTGCAGCGGCTGATCCGCGGGGGCCACGTTCTCATGCAGGGGTCGCCGGTGCGGGCCGCTTATCGGGTCCGCGGTGGCGAAACCATCGACCTCACGCTGCCGCCGCTCCGCTCCAGCCGGCTCGAAGCGGAACCGTACCCGCTCGATATACTGTTCGAGGATGGCGACCTCATCGTGGTCAATAAGCCGGCCGGCATGTCGGTTCATCCGGGGGCCGGCACCCGCAGCGGAACGCTGGTCAATGCGCTTCTGCACCACTGCCGGGATCTCTCGGGGATCGGCGGGGAGGAGCGCCCCGGGATCGTGCATCGACTCGATCGTGATACCACCGGTCTCCTGGTGATTGCCAAGAACGATCAGGCCCACCGGGATCTCGCCGGACAGTTCAAGGCACGAACGGTCGCCAAGCTGTACGAGGCTCTGGTGTGGGGACGGCCGCGATTCAGCTCCGGCTCGATCGACAAGCCGATCGGCCGGCATCGAACCGCCCGGGTTAAGATGGCGATCCGGACGGCGGGCCGCAGCGCCCGCACCTCCTGGCGGGTCGTGGCTCCGCTCGGTCCGGTAACGCTGCTGGAATTGGAGCCGGCGACCGGACGCACGCACCAGATCCGGGTTCACCTCATGTCGTTGGGCCATCCCGTCGTCGGCGATCCGCTCTATGGCGGCCGGCGGGCCGGCGGGGTCCATGAGCAGCAGGCCGAGCAGGGCCTTGCCGCATTCACCGGTCTGGCGCTGCACGCCCGCAGGCTCCGGTTCCGGCATCCCCGGACCGGTCAGCCGATGGAGTTCCTCGCCCCCCGCTCCGCGGAGTTGCAGGCTCTGATCCACACGCTGGAGAGATCCGCCGATGCGCTGCACTCCCCGGCAGGTCGACGGTCATGAAGGAGATCCGCTTCGCCATCCTCGGCGCGGGCCGGATCGGGCGCACGCTCGGGCGTCTCATGGTGATGCGTGGCCTGCAGCCGGGCGGCATCAGTTGCCGGAGCCTGCGGTCCGCCCGTCGCGCTGTCTCGTTCATCGGCGGAGGCGATGCGACCACCTCGAACACCCGTGCGGCCGCCGGCGCAGCGCTGGTGATCATCAGCACCCCCGACGGCGTGATCGCCCCGCTCGCCCGCCGGCTGGCGCGCACGTCGATCGACTGGAAGGGCAGGATCGTCGCACACACCAGCGGCGCGCTCTCTTCCGCCGCTCTCGAGCCGCTCGCGCGCCGCGGAGCGCGTGTTGCGTCATGTCATCCCCTCGCCAGCGTCGCCGAGCCGCGCGTGGCGCTTCAGAACTTCGACGATGTGCCATTTGCAGTCGAAGGTGATGCCCGGGCGGTGCTTGAACTGCGGCGGCTGGTCGACCTGCTCGGCGGCCATCCGATCACCATCCCGCGTCAGGCGAAGGCCCTCTACCACCTGGTCGCCTGCTTCCTGTCGAATGACCTGGTCGCGCTGCTCGCGTTCGGTCTGGAATCGGCGCAGGGGCTCGGTCTGAGCCGCCGGGAGGCGGCCCGCCTCTATCTGCCTCTGATCAGGGGGACGCTGGAGAATGTCGAGCGGCTCGGTCCCGTCAAAGCGCTGACGGGACCGGTTTCGCGCGGCGACGTGACCACTCTGCGGCTGCACTCCGACCCGCTCAGGGCCCAGCCGGCCGAATTCCGCAAACTGCACCGTCTTCTGGCCGTGCGTTCCGCCGAGCTGGCGCAGGAGGCAGGAACAATCACCCCGGAAACGGCAGCCCGAGTGACCCGGCTCCTGCGCCACCTGCCTTGATTTGACCGCCCGGGGAACCTAGATTTCGATCTCGGAATTGTCTGACGCGCTGTGGCGCACAGGGTCGCTGTGTCTCGATATCGTGGTGGGACAAATCGGCGCGGTGGCGCTCCTGTTTTCTGCGGGAGCCGGGAGGCTCTACGGCCGCAGGCAGCGGGTGCTCTTGCAGAACCCGTCGGGGCAGGTGCGACCGAACAAGGTGCCCCCGGCAGGATCGAACATCATCCCGACAAGATCCCGGCAGCCGCCAACGTCCTGGTTAGCCGCCGGGTTGAGCGTATTCAGCAGCAGACAGCAGGCACAGGGATCGCCGCTGCAGGTAAGGGTACCGTTGCCGATGGTCGCCTCCGGACGATCGGGCCACTCCGTCAGGTTGCCGCTGCGGTCGATGGCCTCGATGCGGAACTCGAACATCTCCCCGGCGATGTCGGCGGCGATTTGCGACGCCTGCCCGTTTTCTTTGGCGATGCAATCGAGGAACAGCCCATCCATTCCCTGGGGTATGTTCCCGCGCGGCGCAAAGGCAAAACGCCGGGTGAAAATGTCATCTCCGGCCGTGGGATCGTTGGAGGTGACTTCGTAGAAGGCCTGGCTACAGGTGCAGACCTTGTTCACGACGTCGAAGAAGCAGTCCTCCAGCCGGTTGTCCTTCTGGCCGAAGTCGAAGGGAATCTGGGAGCCGTCGTCGAACAGGACGAGCGTGTCTTCCTGGGCGTTGCCGGCGTCGTCGCTAGTAATGAAGCTGGCGGCAACGAGGAGGATATCGGATTCCGTCGCGGGCGGGGGCGGATCGTCCGGGTCGGTGACGGTCACCTCGAAGGTGACCTCTGTGTAGGTGC
>CBDUYA010000319.1:0-3341 GCA_965371335.1 uncultured bacterium
CCCGGGCCGGACGACGGCCGGCCCGAGGACGCGGATCCGGCCCGCGGCGACCGCCGGAACCTCCGCCCATGCCGGATCGCCAGCAAGTTTCTCGACCATGGCCCTGTTTTCGGGGGTTGTGAAGATGACCTCGGGGGCCCGGTTGATCACCGATTCGAGACTGAATGATGGGTGGGCGCCGGCGGCATCGGCTGTAACGGAATCTCCCCCCGCGCGCCGTATGGCGTCGGTCAGGAAGGCCTTCCGGCCGGGGACGATGAGCGGCTCATGCCAGATGATGAACAGGACCCTCGGCGGTCGATGGCCGTCGGCCCGGCCCGCCGCCCGAGCCAGCCTCGACTCGAGGCTCGCTGCGAGCCGCTCCCCGGCGGCTGGATCACCGAGCGCCCGGGCCAGCGCACGAAGCGACGCAAGCATGCCTGCGATATCCGGCGTGTGAAGTGTGTAGAGAGGGAGACCGAGGCCGGTCGCCTGCGACGCGATGGAGGGGTCGTTGCCGCTGGTCGTCGCGATCAGCAGATCGGGCTGTAGTGCCCGAATGGTTTCGAGGTTCGGGTTCAGGAGGCCCCCAATACGGGCCGGTTGCCCGACCCCCTCCGGAAGCTCACAGAAGTCGGTGATCCCGACGAGGCGGTCGCCGAACCCGAGCGCGAAGAGGGACTCGGTCACGCTCGGGGCCATGGAGACCAGGCGGCCCGGATCGCGCGCCAGGCTGACTTTGCGCCCGAGCCCATCCCGGACCTGCAGGGGCCGCTCCTTTCCCGGTTCGCTCTCTCCTGATCCGCAGCCACTGATGATGAACGCCAGACAGAGGGCCGCCGGCAGGCTGCCCCGGAGCGGCCTCCGGTATTCCCGGATGTCCTTCCAATCGGGCCTCACGGGCCTAGTGTTTCCGATCCGTCAACGGAATGTCCACTCGGGAGAGGTCCTCTGAACAGAGTCACGACAGCGGCGTCCGGACCGGTCCCTGTTGCTTGAATCATCTCGAAGCGGGATATAAGTTTGCGCGGAACGCCCCGCTCGACGTGGGCCGTTGCAGCGTCTGTCGAGGGGACGATTCCGGGGTGGACCGCGGAATGGACTGGCTCAGTCGGATCAGCGCTTTCTGGCACGATACACCGATGCCGTGGATCACCGCGGTCGTGGTCGGGGCCGGCGTTTTCATATTCCTTCACTTCATCCGGCGCATGATCGTCGGAGCGGCGCCGAAGGAATCCCGGCACGCCGCACCCGGCCACGATCGGGTGCGCGAGTTCCAGAAAACGATCGCCCGCCTGGAGGGAGAAAACGCCGCTCTCTCCAGCTTCTTCCGCTATCTCCCCGATTTCACCAAGGAGATCAATTCCCGCATGGACCGGCGGTCGATCGCGCCCCTGCTGCAGGAGGTTATTGAGGTGCTGCTGGCGCCGACGCAGATCATAATCTTCCAGTTGGACAGGAGCACCGGCCTGCTGAAGCTGGTGCAGCAGAAGGGGGCCATAGAGCAGCAGGCGTGCGACATCCAGGTGGCGCTCGGTGAGGGGCGTATCGGCTACGTGGCCGAGCACAAGATCACCATGGCGACCGATGATTTCATCCACGAGATGAGGCAGACCGGGCAGAGCCTCGACGCCTCGAGCCAGTTCGGCTGCGATACGGAGCTGTGCGCGCCGATGGTGCACAACGAGCAGACCATCGGCGTGATCAGCGTCGGCGGCATCACAAGGCACAACAAGTACGAGAAGAGCATGCTGACGCTGCTCGCCGACCTCGGCAGCATCGCCCTGTACAACAGCACCCTGTTCTCGCAGACGCAGGAGATGGCCAACTGCGACGGGCTCACCAAGCTCTACAACAAGCGGTTCTTCATGGAGCGTCTGGCGGATGAGATCCGCGGGGCGGAAAAGGGTCACCACCCGGTTTCGGTGTTCATGTTCGATCTGGACAACTTCAAACATTACAACGATTCGCAGGGGCACCAGGCGGGAGATGAGGTCCTGAAGATCACCGGCCGGATCCTGCGCGAAACGGTCCGTCCGGAGGATCTGCCGGCCCGCTATGGTGGTGAGGAGTTCATCGTCATCTGGGCCCGCACCTCGAAGGACGACGGAGTTGCTGCAGCCGAGAGGATTCGCGGGAAGGTGGCCGAGTATCCCTATTCGAACCGGGAGAGCCAGCCGCTCAAGATCGTGTCGCTCAGCGGCGGGGTCGCGACCTTCCCGGACGACGGCCGCACCGGAGCCGAGCTGATCAAGGCGGCTGATGCGGCGCTCTACGAGGCGAAGCGGGACGGCCGGAACCGCATTTACGGCAGTAAGCCGAAATACTTTTCGGACGAGCTGGACAGCGGCGCGTCCAAATCGAAGGCCGGGTAGCGGCGATGGGCAAGCGCGCGGCAAGCCGCCGCACGAAGTTCATGGAGGAGCTTCGCTCCCAGGGCGAGTTTCATGATCCGCGCACAGCGGGGGCCCTGGCCGACCTGCTCTACGACGATGTCACCGATCTGCCGACCGTCCCGCTCCTGCTGGGGCGCATCCGTCGGATGCTGCGCGAGTCCCAGGAGCTCGGGCTGCTGTCGATCAGCATTCTGCAGAACGAGAAGATCGAGCAGACACTCGGCAACAGAGGCTACGAGTCGCTGGTCCGCGACATCGCCTCGTTTCTGGTCGAGGTCAAGAAAACCACCCTGCGACGCGATGACCACGTCACCGAGGTGATGATCAGCGGTAACGCCTTCATTGTGCTTCTGGATCCCCCCCGGGGTCAGCGCCAGATCTCGTACCCCGACATCGACAAGGTCCGGCGCAGAGTGGCAACGAGCCTGGGCAAGTTCGTCCGCGACCGGCTGCCGGACAGCGTACAGGAGCGCTTCGGGGTGTACATTGGATGCGCCGTGCTGACCCACGATCCGAAGATGCGGTTCGAACGGCTTGTCTACGCGGCTCTCGAAGAGGCCTTCGCCGATTCGCTGCAGCAGCACAAGCGAGAGAAGCGGGCCACGTCGCTCATGCTCAAGGAGGTCCTGAAGACCGGGGCGATCACGTCGGTCTACCAGCCGGTCGTCGACATCCGGCTGCGCCGCACGATCGGCTACGAGGCGCTCACCCGCCTGGCGGGCAACACCTTCTCCGGGCCGGACCAGCTGTTCAAGGCGGCCTACGAGAACGACTCCATCTGGAAACTGGAGCGCCTCTGCCGGACGCGCGCCATCCAGGGCGCCGACAAGTTCGGACCCGATCGGCTGCTATTTCTCAACGTCGAGCCGGACTCCTTCTACGATCCGGTGCTGCGCTCGGAAGAGACCTCACGTCTGCTGCACGAGTCGGACTTGAAGGCCTCGCAGGTCGTGCTGGAGATCACCG
>CBDUYA010000320.1:0-3268 GCA_965371335.1 uncultured bacterium
AGCGTCGAGGCCGATGAGGCGCGCGTCCGGGAGAGCGTGCAGGAGCTGTCGAAGAAGATCGGCGGCAAGGGGGTCGGGGGCAACATGGCGACCGCCATCCTCGATCAGGCCGCGTCCCCGATCCGCTTCCGGCTCTTCCGCTCGCGCGAGGCCGCCATGGTCGCTCTGCGCACCGGGATCATCAGCTGCTTCTACCTGATTCCCCCGGGGTATGTCGACAGCGGCGCGGTGGAAACCTATCAGACGGACGAGGTGTCTCTCGGGTTACGCAAGGCGCGCAGCCGCGCCGCGCTCGGCAAGCTTCTCCGCCGCTCGCTGGCGCACGACCTGGTGCCCGATGAAATCCGCCCGCGGGTGGAAAGGCCGATCGTGGGAGCGGCCTCGTTATCCTTCGTTCTGAAGGGCGACGGCAGCGTGGAGCCGCTCGAGGTGCAGGCGCGCATCGCCCGCCTGGCGATCCCGATTGTGTTCGGCATGCTACTCCTGATGTCGTTGATGATCAGCTCAGGCTACCTGCTGCAGGGGGTTGCGGAGGAGAAGGAGAACCGTGTCATCGAGGTGATCCTCTCTTCGGTGCGGCCCGATCAGCTGTTGTTCGGCAAGCTGCTCGGCCTCGGCGCGGCGGGCCTCCTGCAACTCGTCATCTGGGTCTCGGTCGTCAGCCTGGCGACCAGTCTGATCGCCGCCGCCGCCCTCGCTTTCCTCGATGCCACGCTGTTCTTCGGTTGCCTCATCTTCTTCATTCTCGGCTTCCTGATGATCGGCAGCCTGATGATCGGCACCGGCGCGCTCGGCACAACGTACCGCGAAAGCCAGCAGCTCGCCGCCTGCTGGTCGATCCTCGCCGTTCTGCCGCCGGCTCTCACCTGGATCGCCATCCTCGACAGCCCGAACGGGTGGGTGGCGCGCCTCTTCGGCTGGTTCCCGCTCAGCGCGCCGATCACCATGATGCTGCGCATGGGGACCGGGAAGGTGCCGTTGTGGGACGTCCTGGTGGCGATCCTGTTCCTGGTCCTCGGCGTCTATCTGGGGATACGCGCCGCCGGCGCCCTGTTCCGGCTCGGCCTTCTGATGTACGGCAAGCGGCCATCCGTCAGGGAGATACTGCGGCAGTTGAGACGCGCCTAGACAGAGGGGCCGCTCGCGGGTCAGACCCGGAGCGGCCCCCTCATGGTGCGTCAGTCCCTGGAACGCCTAGGTGGTCGTCCTCATCTGGTGCTGGGCGCTTCCGAACCCGAGGATCGGGAAGAAGACGGGACCGAAGAACGCCAGACCGAGACCGAACCCGACGCCCTTGCCGAACGCCTTTGCGATGTTCATCATGACCACGAACATCACGATGATGTTGACGATCGGGATGAACATCAGGAGCAGCCACCAGACCGGACGGCCGGCGATCTGCAACATCACGACGAAGTTGTAGATCGGCACGAGGCAGGCCCAGCCCGGTTTCCCGGCCTTGGAGAAGGTCTTCCACATCCCCGCGAGGGAGAACAGGAAGATGGTGAAGAATACGAGAGGTACCATGAATCCTGCGCCGGAGTTTTCCACGCTCGACCTCCATCCAGAAAGGCGGGCCCGGCAATCGAGCCCAGCCGTTGCGGGGGTGAAGCCGGAATCGATCATCACCCCCAACGAGCCGGAATATAGGTCCCCCGGCATGACGCGCAACCCGGGCCGATAATGTTGTATTGTAACGACTTAGCTGTGTTACGGAAAGGTGATGAGGGGGCGTGCGGCGTCAAATAGTGTCAGAGGGGAGCGAGTTCACCTTACGGATGCCGATTCTACCGGGATGACTGTCCGGCCGCCAGCGGGGCGCCGGCCTGATCATCCGGGGCGCGGGCGTCGAGCAGCATGGCGAGCCAGCGGAAGTCGTCGGAGTTTTCCATGAGGATCTTGAGAATCATCGTCAACGGCACCGACAGGAGCATTCCGATCGGCCCCCAGACCCAGCCCCAGAAAACCAGCGACAGGAAGACCACCAGGGTGCTGAGCCCGAAGCGCCTTCCCATGAAGTGCGGCTCGATGAAGGTCCCGAGGATCAGGTTGACCACCAGGTATCCGATGGCGACCGCCAGCCCCCGGCCGGGCCCGTATTGCACGATCGCCAGCAGCACCGCCGGCACGGCAGCGAGCAGGCTGCCGAGGGTCGGGATGAAATTCATCAGGAAGGCGAGCAGCGCCCAGACGAGAGGGAAGTCGATGCCGAGCCCCCACACCCAGCAGCCGACCAGGATCCCGGTGGCGAGGCTGATCGCCGTCTTGATCACCAGGTAGCGCTGGACCTCGGTCTGCACCTTGGAGAATCGCCGGAGGCCGCCGGTTTTCCCCAGCGCCGCCTCCAGCTTGGCCGGAAAGCCGGCCGCCTCCAGCAGGATGAACGTCATGGTCAGCAGAACGATCGCGGTCTGGCGCAGAAGGCGGGTGACCGCACTGAATAGATTGCCCGCCAGGTCCATGACGGCACCGGCGTTGATGAGTTGGAGATTGCCGACGTCGGAAAGGTCGATCCCCCTCTCGGAGAGCCACCCGCGCAGGTTGAGGGTCAACCCCTGGAGACGCTCGCGATAAAGAGGCGCCGCCTCGATGAAGGAGTTCACCGAACCCCCGACCAGCAGCCCGATTCCCCACAGGATGGCAATGACGAACAGCATGGTGCAGAGCACCGCCAGCGGGTTGGGGACCTTGTGGCGTTTCAGCCAGTAGAGGATCGGCAGGCTGAAAAGGGCGAGGAACACCGAGGCGAGAAACGGCAGCACGATGGTGGAGGCGGCCCGCAGCCCGGCGATGACGACCACGAGGGATGCGGCGATCACGACGAATCGAGTGCCACCTGTGACCCGCTGAACTGAGTCCGACACGTCCGCGCTCCTAATTTCCGCCGGCGCTGTCCGGCGCCATCCCCGGTCGTCGGGGCTCAATCCCGGTCCGGCTCAGGACAATCTGCATGACAACCCCGGATGGTGCAATATGAGGAAAAGCGCGAGAACCACGGTTCCGGCGTTCCGGGACGCCGGGCCTTTCCCGGCCAGCCACCGCTCCGCGCGCGTGATGAGGTAGAGGAGCGTCATGTAGATGCAGGCAGGAACGACGGCGACGACCATCACGAAAAGCCACAGCAGGCCGAGAGGCACGCAGACCAGACGGTGCCAGGTGGACAACGGCCGCCTCGCCGGGCATGACGGCGGCTCCTCGACGATCGGGCTCGGGGGATTCCTTTTGTTCATGCAGGCATCACCGGGGCCGATTCTAGCATCCCGGCGGG
>CBDUYA010000321.1:0-3252 GCA_965371335.1 uncultured bacterium
AGGATCGTCGCCGGGCCCTCGACGCGGCGCCCGTGCCCGGTGATCCACCTCCTCTCCCCACAGCGTCAGCCAGTCTGTTCAGGGAATCCAGCCTGCGCCCGTAGACTGACCTCATCAGAGGACTGAATGGGCATCAAGATCACTCGCGACAGGCATCGCTCCCGGACCGGTTACATACCGTTCTATCGTCCTTTCACAGATGCGGCTGAGATCGCAGAGGCCACCGACGCAATCCGCTCCGGGTGGCTGACGACCGGGCCGAAGGTCGCCAGATTCGAGCAGGGGATCCGGTCTCTCGTCGGATCGGCCCATGCCGTCGCAGTCAATTCCTGCACTGCGGCGCTCCACCTTTCCCTGGTTGCCAGCGGCGTCGGGCGCGGCGACGAGGTGGTCACCACCCCTTACACGTTCGCCGCCACGGGCGAGGCGATCCTCTACCTGGGCGCAAGACCGGTCTTCGCCGATATCGACCCCGAAACACTCAATATCTCACCCGAGGCCGTGTCGCGGTGCATGACCCGCCGGACGAAGGTCATCCTGCCCGTTCACATTGCAGGTCTACCGTGCGATATGAGAGCGATCGGGCGGATCGCCAGACAATCGGATGTCCCGGTCGTCGAGGATGCCGCGCACGCCCTCGGCGCGTCGGTGCGCGGTCGAGCGATCGGATCGATTTCCGCCGCCACCTGCTTCAGCTTTTATGCCACGAAGAATCTCACTACCGGGGAAGGCGGGATGATCACCACGAAACGCGCCGCCCTGGCGCGGCGGCTGAGACTACTCAGTCTGCACGGATTGAGCCTCGATGCCTGGAAAAGATACCGGCGCGGCGGCTCCTGGCGCTATGACGTCGAAAGACTCGGTTTCAAGTACAACATGACGGACGTGGCGGCGGGAATCGGCCTGGCACAGTTGTCGAAGTTCCGCGACATGCAGCGCCGGCGCCGGATGCTCGCCCGGCGATACAACTCGATCCTGTCCGATCTCGACGCCTTCGACCTTCCGCGGGAGTACCCCGATTCGGAGCATGCCTGGCACCTGTATATCGTCCGCCTCCGCCAGGGCGTTCTCATGATCGGCCGCGATCAGGTGATCGATCGGCTGCGCGCCGCCGGAATCGGCACCAGCGTCCACTTCATCCCGTTGCACCTGCACTCGTTCTACCGCAGGACATTCGGCTACAAACGGGGGAGCTACCCGCACGCGGAGAGGGAGGCGGAACGAGTCATCTCGCTGCCGCTCTATCCCGGCCTCAGCCGGCGAGACCAGACGCGCGTGGCGGACGCTCTGCATGACCTTGTCGCCCGCAACCGCAGATGAGCCGTGATCCGAGGGGATTGCCATACTGCCGGGGACGGCTCAAGCGCACGATCGATGTCGTCCTCTCGGGCCTGGCGCTGCTCGTCCTGAGCCCCCTCTTCGCCATTCTGGTCCTCCTCCAGCTTGCCGCCAATGGCCGCCCCGTTCTGTTCGTGCAGCAACGGGTTGGCATTCGCGGTTCACTCTTCACGCTCCTCAAATTCCGAACCATGCATGTGGACCGGTGTGGAGGGCCCCCGATCACCGCTCGCGGCGACCGGCGTATCACCGCATTGGGCCGCGTCCTGCGTGCGTCCAAGCTCGATGAATTGCCGCAGTTGCTGAACGTCTTCGTCGGGGAGATGTCGATCGTGGGGCCGCGTCCGGAGCTCCCGGATTACGTGAAGCTCTACAGCGCGGATCAGCGAGTGGTTCTCGAGGCCCGTCCGGGCCTTACCGATCCGGCGACCCTGCGCTTCCGCAACGAGGAGCGCCTGCTGGCTGCGGTCGATCCCGCCGGGCGCGAGGACTACTACATCCACGAGATCATGCCGAAGAAGCTCGCGTTGAACGACACCTACCTGGAGCGGGCCAGCCTGGCGTTCGACACGCTCCTGATTGCGCGCACGCTGGGCGCCATCTTCTTTCCCCGAGAGCCATGATCGTTCTCTTCTGGCTCTGTATCGGACTTTTTGTCCAGGCGTACATCGGGTATCCCCTCAGCCTTATCATTCTGCGTCCCTTCCTGAGGCGGCGCGGGAGCCATCCCGGGGCCGTGGACGCACCGGCCGTAGCGCTGTTGATCTCCGCCTATAACGAGGAGGCCGTGATCCGAGAGAAAATCGAGAACAGCCTGGGACTCGACTATCCGGCCGGCAGACTGCGGATCATCATCATCTCGGATGGCTCCACCGACCGCACCGAGGAAATCGCGACCGAATATGCCGGCCGCGGCGTCGAGGTGCGGGCATTCGAGGGCCGCCAGGGAAAGGTTGCCTGCCTCAATCGCGTCATACCGGCCCTTGAAGCGGAGATCGTCGTGATGTCCGATTCCAACTCGCTGTACGAGAAGGACAGCATCCGGCGTCTGGTGAGCCACTTCTCCGACCCGAAGATCGGTTGCGTCTGCGGCCGCCTCCGCTACGTCAATCCGCGGCAGCTCGCCGCCGGCGAGGGAGAGCGGCTCTACTGGGGTTACGAGGGGTGGATCAAACGGCTGGAGAGCACGCTGGGCTCTCTCCTCGGGGCCAACGGGGCGATCTATGCCTATCGGAGGGACCTTTTCCGGCCGGTCGACCCGCTGATGTTCTGCGATGACGTCATCCCGATCCGCATCGCGATTCAGCGATACCTGACTATCTACGATCCCTCCGCTTCCTGCAGCGAGGAGGCTGCCGACGAACAGGTGGAGCGGCGGCGCCGCAGGAGACACGCCTCGTTCGGGTTACGTTCGATGGTGGCGCTGCTCCGGGAGTCGGTTGGCGCCGGACGCTTCCTGATCGCCTACCAGAGTATCTGCCATCGCATGCTCCGCTGGGGAGGCGCCCTGGCCTTGGGCGGCATTCTGGTTTCGAGCCTGTCTCTGCCGGCGCCCTGGTTTCGTATCCTCCTGGCCGGGCAGGCCCTGTTCTACCTGGCCGCGCTGGCCGGGTACCTGCTGAGCCGGGCAGGCATGAGGTTTCCTGCGGTCTATTTCTCCTACTACTTTCTCGTGATCAATCTATCCGGACTGCTCGGCCTCTGGGCCCTCCTCAGACGCTCCGATCGCCCCTGGTGGGAACCCCGCCAATGACGCCTGTTTCCGCCGAGTTCCGCTTGACAAGGCGTTGATACGACGTATATAAGCCGCGCACACCGACAGCTAAAGACCGTCCTCCAGGAGGGCTCGAGAGGTACTTCCGCTGGGAAGGGGGGGGCCAAAACAGGGGGGTAAAGAAACCCAAACGGGTTAGA
>CBDUYA010000322.1:0-3230 GCA_965371335.1 uncultured bacterium
CCTGTTCGGGGCGGAGCAGCCCGCGGATCCGCCCGCCGCCGAAAAGGGCCGCCGGCGCCGGGCGCAGGGATCGGCCGCCGGCGCGCAGCCTTCCCCGCTCGCCTCGATCAAGGCCCCTGACGCTGTCGATGCGGCAGCCGGGCTCTCTCTCATCAACGAAGAACTGGGTGACTGCCAGCGCTGCCGGCTCCATGAGAAGCGGACGAATATTGTGTTCGGGGTCGGCGATCCGAAGGCGCGCCTGATGTTCATCGGCGAAGGTCCCGGCGCCGACGAGGATCGCAGGGGAGAGCCGTTTGTCGGCCGGGCCGGCCAGCTCCTGACGAAGATCATCGAGGCGATCGGTCTGCAACGCGACCAGGTGTACATCGCCAATGTGGTGAAGTGCCGGCCCCCGGAGAACCGCACGCCGCTGCCGGACGAGGTGAACACCTGCTCTCCTTTCCTGTTCCAGCAGATTGCGGCGATCCGGCCGCGCGTCATCGTCTGCCTCGGCACTCCGGCCGCACAGATCGTGCTCGCCACGCGCGAAACCATCACGCGGATGCGGGGCACCTTCCGCGAGGTCGATGGGATCCTGATCATGCCGACCTTTCACCCCGCCTACCTGCTCCGCAACCCGGCCGCCAAGAAGGACGTCTGGGAGGACATGAAGAAAGTCATGGCCTGCCTGAAGTCCGGGGAATGACGACGGTCCGGGCATCGGTCGCGATCCCGCGCCCGGTCCGCCGGCTGTTCACCTACGAAGTGCCCCCCGCCCTCCTCGACCGATGCCGCCGCGGCGTACGGGTCGTCGTCCCGTTCGGCCGCAGCCGGCTCACGGGATACGTTCTCGGTCTCGAGGAAGGAACCGACACCGCTGATCCCGCCCGTCCCCTCAAACAGGTTGAGGAGGTCCTGGACCGGGAGCCGGTTCTCGACGAGGCCATTCTCGACCTCACCCGCTGGGCGGCCGACTACTACATCACCTCGTGGGGCGAGATGATCCGCGCGGCGCTGCCCGGCATGAGAGCCCGGATCCGCCGCGAGCTGCTGCTCACGCCGGAGGGTCGCGAACTCCTCGCGCGTCTCTCCGGGGAGCCGGGCGGCGAGCCGGCCCGTGGTTGGCGATGTCCACCCGAGGGCCTGAAGATCCTCAAGCTGGTGGCACAGCACGCCCGCGGCGCCGAACGGGGAATCCCACTCCCGGCTCTGCGTCGCAAGGCGGGCTCCGGGTTCAGGCCGGCATCCGTGGCCGCGCTGATCCGTCGTGGCCTGCTGCGTGAGACCGACATTGCGATCGCACCGGGACCGCGGCCCCGCACCACCGAAATCGTTCACCTGGCACAGTCCTCACGCACCGCCGATCGACCTCGGGGGGCGCGCCAACAGGCGATCCTGCACACCCTCGGAGCCGCCAGCGGCGGCCTGGAGACCGCCGAGTTGCTGCGCCAGGCCGGAGCGGCACGCCCCACGCTCCGCCTCCTGCTCGATCGGGGCCTGGTGCGGATCGAACATCGTGACAGCCCCAGGCGCCCTCCGGAGCTGTGCGGCGACGAGCCGTCGCCCGCGCTGCTGCGCCTGTCGTCCGCCCAGAAGTGCGCCATCGACGAGATCAGGGCGCTGCTGGGGGCAGGCCGCTTCGCCCCCTGCCTGCTGCGCGGCGTCACCGGAAGCGGCAAGACCGAGGTTTACATCCGCGCCATCGAGAGCACTCTGGCGCTCGGTCGGAGTGCCCTCTATCTGGTTCCTGAGATCGGGCTGACCCCGCTGCTGGCGAAGCGCCTCAAAGGCCGTTTCGGTGCGGCGCTCGCGCTGCTTCACTCGGGGCTTTCGGATGGCGAGCGCTTCGATGAGTGGCGGCGCATCAGGGCGGGCCAGGTGACGGTGGTTCTCGGCGCCCGCTCCGCGGTCTTCGCGCCCCTGCCCGATCCGGGATTGATCGTCATCGACGAGGAACATGACGCATCGTACAAGCAGGACGAGTACCCCCGTTACAACGGCAGAGATCTGGCGATCATGCGCGCCAAGATGGCCGATGCGGTCGTCATCCTCGGCTCGGCAACCCCGGCGATGGAAACCTTCCGCAACGCGCGGCGCGGGAAGTACCGCCTCCTGACCCTGCCTCACAGGGTCGGCGGGGCGCGCCTGCCTGATGTCGAGCGGGTCGATATGCGGCGCGAGTTTGCCGAGGTCGGCCGGGAGACCATCCTCTCGCGACGGCTGACGAGCGCCATCGAGGAGCGGCTGGAGCGCGGCGAGCAGACCCTCGTGCTCCTCAACCGGCGCGGCTTCTCGACCTTCGTGCTGTGCCGCGCCTGTGGTGAGCGCGTCGAATGCCGATCCTGCAGCATCGCCATGACCCTCCACCTGCGCCAGCGGCTGCTGCGGTGCCACTATTGCAATGCGCAACGTGGCGTGCCGGAGCGCTGCCCGGCGTGCGCCAGCGAGCACATCCTCTTCGGCGGAACAGGGACCGAACGACTGGAGGACCGGCTGCGCGGCCGCTTCCCGGGCGCCCGGATCGTGCGCATGGATCGCGATGCGGTACGCGGCCGGGGCACGGCGGAGCGTATCCTGACCCGCGTCGAGCGTGGCGAGGTCGACATCCTGGTCGGAACGCAGATGATCTCCAAGGGTCATGACTTTCCCAACGTCACGCTGGTCGGCGTTCTGGGCGCCGACGCCCTTCTCGGCATGCCCGACTTCAGGGCCGGGGAGCGGACGTTCCAGCTCCTGTCCCAGGTCGCCGGGCGGAGCGGCCGGCGGGAACGGGAGGGCCAGGTCATCGTGCAGGCCTACTATGTGGATCATCACGCCATCCGGACCGCGTGCAGGCACGACTACGAGGCCTTCGCCCGCGAAGAGCTCGAGTATCGCCGGGTGATGAACTATCCGCCATTCACCGCCATGGCGCTGGTGCTGCTGCGCGACCGACGCTTCGAGATCGCGCGCGACGGCGCCGCGCGGGTCGCGGCGGCGCTGCGCCGCCGGAGAACCGGGACGCTGCAGGTGCTCGGCCCGTCGCCGGCCCCGCTCGAGCGTCTGCGCGGCCATGGTGGACGGCAGGCAATACATCGCGATCGCCGCCGGCAACGTCCTCTTCACCTTTGCGCTGGTCGGGTAGGGTGGGGAGTCAGGCCCCTGCCTCGCTCTCGAGGGAAGGGGCGAGACCCGGCCAAGCCTCGATGGCGGGAAGAAGCGCCTCCCGCGTCTCCGACATCGTCGCGTAGCGATCCTCCTTTTCCCAG
>CBDUYA010000323.1:0-3208 GCA_965371335.1 uncultured bacterium
GCTATCAGGATCTGGCGAGCCAGTTCGGCCTCAAGGTGACCGATGTGACCAACTATCTCGCCTCCGCCCGGCGCGGCTTTCGTCGACACGCGCTTGCCCGGCTGCGGGACATGACCGCCAGCGACGAGGAGTTTCGCCGGGAAGCACTGGCGCTGATGGGGGTGGAGGTCGAATGACCTGGCTCTCGGACGGGGCGCTCGATCGCCTGCGCGCCGGCACGGGCGCTCCCGATCTGACCGGCACGCGCTACCGCCTGGTGCGGCGCATCGGCCGCGGCGGCATGGGTGCGGTCTATCTGGCGGAGGACGGCACGCTGGCGCGCCAGGTCGCACTCAAGGTGCTCGACCGGCCCGATCCGGGCGGCCACCTGGCGGCGCGTCTGGTGCGCGAGGCGCACGTCCTGGCGCGGCTGGAGCATCCCGGGATCGTCCCGGTCCACGACGTCGGCACGCTTCCCGACGGGCGCTTCTTCTACACCATGAAGCTGGTGCGCGGCGACCGCCTCGACCATCATCTCCGGCAGGGCGGCGCGATGCGGGAGCGGCTCCGTCTGTTCGTCAGGATCTGCGATGCGGTCGCCTTCGCCCACGCCCATGGCGTGCTGCACCGCGATCTCAAGCCGGAAAACATCATGGTCGGCCCGTTCGGTGAGGTCCTGGTGATGGACTGGGGTGTCGCCAAGATTCTGCACGGTGCGCCGGTGGCGGACGGCGGAGACGCCCCTGCGCCCGGCACCACCCCGCCCACCCTCGATCCGGGAGGCCCGGTCCCGGTCGATCGGCGGACGACCATCGCGACCGGCGCGGCGTCGGTCCGCACGGCGCACGGGGCGGTGCTCGGCACCCCCGGGTACATGGCCCCGGAACAGGCGCGCGGCGAGATCGATCGACTCGACGGGCGGACCGATGTGTTCGCCCTCGGCGCGATCCTGCGCTTCATGGCGACCGGCGCGCGGCCCGGCGAAGAGGTCCGCCCGGAGGCCGCATTGCGGCGCCCGCTGGCGGCAATCTGCGCCCGCGCGATGCATCCCGCCCCGGAGGGGCGGTACGCCTCGGCCGGGGATCTCGCCGCCGACGTGGCCCGGTTCCAGGATGGCGAGCCTCCGCTGGCCTGCCCGGAGGGCCCGTTCCGGCGGGCCGGGCGCCTGGTGGCGCGCCACCGGGTGGCCGTGTTCCTGCTGCTCACCTACGTGGTGGTGCGGGCAATAGTGCTTATTTTCCTGGGACGCTAAAGGAAGCGGCCACGCCGTTTAACAGGAGCATGAGCCGGGATCTTGCCCCGGTTGGAGGAGAACAGATGAAGACGATATTGCTCGCAGTCGTACTGGGAGGGGTGCTCGGCCTGATGGATGGTCTGAGCGCGTGGTTCACGCCCGATGCCCGCAGCAAGCTGGCCGACATCGTCATGTGGTCGGCCATGAAGGACGTGATTGGCGGCTTTCTGATCGGCCTGTTCGCCGTCTTCGTCCGTTCGAAGCCGGCGATCATCCTCTGGGGGCTCGCCGTCGGGCTCGGACTGGCCTATGCTGTCGCTGCCATGCCCGACCCTGACACCGGCAAGAACTATTATCTGGCGATCATGCTGCCCGGCAGCCTGGTGGGGCTCCTGGTCGGCTATGCCTCTGCGCACTACGGACGCCGCGTGGTGACTCACGCGGACTCGAACTGAAGCTCCATTCAACCACCACACAGGAGGAGAAGATCATGGCCGACAAAGTGAATCCGATTCCCGAGGGATACCACACCGTCACCCCCTACCTGATCGTGCGCGGCGGCGCCCAGGCGATCGACTTCTACAAGAAGGCGTTCGGAGCGGAGGAGCGTTTCCGCATGCCGGGGCCGGGCGGCAAGCTGATGCACGCCGAGATCCAGATCGGCGACTCGGTCCTCATGCTGGGGGACGAGTGGCCGGAGATGGGAGTGAAATCGCCGCAGACGCTGGGCGGGCCCGGCATGAGCGTGACGCTGTACGTCACCGACGTCGACGCCTCGTTCAAGCAGGCGACCGCTGCCGGAGCCTCGGTGAAGCAGCCCCCCACCGACATGTTCTGGGGCGATCGCTTCTGCAAGGTGACCGATCCGTTCGGCCACGAGTGGGGCATCGCAACCCACATCGAGGACGTCGCTCCGGATGAGATGGAGCGGCGCAGCAAGAAGTTCGCCGAGGAGATGGCGAAGGGGAAGCAGTAGGTCCGACTCATACCGCGGCCCGGGCGGCGCCATGCCGTCCGGGCCGTCGCCAGGTGTCACCCCGCTCCCCCTACGGCCGCTTGAACACCCGCCCGCCCTTCATCACGAACTGGACCTCCTCGAGGACGCTGATCCGGTCGAGCGGATCGCCCGGCACCGCGATGATATCGGCGAGCAGGCCTGCCTTCAGGATTCCGCGATCGTCGACGCCGAGCAGATCGGCGCTGTTCAGTGTGGCGCTGCGGATCGCCTCCGCCGGGGTCATGCCGCGCTCGACCAGCACCGCGAACTCCTTCGCGTTGTCGCCGTGCGGGAAGACCCCGGCATCGGTGCCGAAGGCGATCGGGACCTTCGCACGAATCGCCTTGCGCAGGCTCGCTTTCGCGATCGGCAGCATGTAGCGCGCCTTCTCCGCCGGTCCCGGCGGCAGGGACTCGAAATCGATCGCATCGGCGAGGTAGGTCGTCGGCACCAGGTAGGTTCCGTTCTCCCTCATGGCGCGGAAGATCTCGTCGGTCAATTCTGAACCGTGCTCGATCGAGGCGACCCCGGCCAGGGTCGCCGCCAGAATTCCCTCCTTGCCGTGGGCGTGAGCCGCCACGCGGAGACCATGACGGGCCGCCTCCTGAACGATCGCCTCCATCTCCTCGCTGGTGTACTGCTGGGCGCCGACCGGGCCCTCGAACGACAGAACGCCGGCGGTCGCGCAGATCTTGATCACCTTCGCGCCGTGCTTGATCTGATAGCGCACCGCCTTCATCACCTCGTCGACGCCGTCGGCGGTTCCTTCTTTCGGACCCCATTCGAGAATGCCGGGCGCGAACCCGGTGATCTCACAATGGCCGCCGGTGATGCTGAGGCCGTGGCCCGAAGGGACGACCCGGGGGCCGACGATCAGGTCGTTATTGATGGCGCGCATCAGGGAAACGTCGCTGAACCCGATCGCCCAGACATCGCGCACGGTCGTGAAGCCGGCCTGCAACGTCAGCCAGGCGTTGCGGGCACCGCGCAGCGCCGCG
>CBDUYA010000324.1:0-3204 GCA_965371335.1 uncultured bacterium
CCGCCTCCAACGCCGATGCGTCCGCCTCCGGTGCCGATGCGTCCGCCTCCGGCTCAGAGGCGGCCCCGGCGCGGTCCGGCGTCTCCTCCAACGCGGGGTCCGATGGGTCGAACGGCGAGACCGGCGGGGCGCGACCGGTCAATGCGCAGACCCCCGAAGAGAGGCAGGGTGATCTCGAAGAGCAGCTCGACGAGTCGTTGCGGAAGTTCGACGAGATGCTGCTGAGGGAACAGGAGATGCTGGCCGAGCGGCGAGAGGAGAGCGGCGACAGCCCGCAGGGGGGCGGTGGGAGTTCGGGCGGCAGCGGCCTGGGCGGTGGTTCGGGTGGTCTCGGTTCGAGTGGGCGCGGTTCGAGCGCCGGAGCATCGGGCGAGGAGGGTGGCGCCGCGCCCGCGGCGGGATCGACGGGCGGGGGCGCTGAAGATGCGGCATCGTCGGCAGGCGGTCGCCCCTCAGGGGGCGCGCCGCCGAGAGGAAACTCCGGAGGAGGTGCGACGGCTGGCAGCCGCGGGGCGACGCCCCCCGGCGGGATCCCGGACGGTGGAGACGACGACATCGTCGCCCGGCAGCTGCGCGAGGCGGCGCAGGCGGAAAAAGATCCCCAGCTTCGCAGGAAGCTCTGGAACGAGTACTGCATCTACAAGAAGAGCACCAGCGGCAAACAGTGCACGAAAGACTGGGCCGCGTCATTCGAGGCGGGGGAAAGCAAGTGAAGACGATCCATGTTTTCCTGCTGTCGATCATCCTGGTCGCCGGATTCGCGACCGGGACGGCCGCTGCGAAGGACCCGGTCGATCTGATCCTGGCGGAGAGCGAGATCGACCCCGACGCGCTGCTCGACGTCGGCATCGAGATCTTCGATCCCGGCCTGCCGGAGGAGAACCGGTCAGAGCTCGAAGACGAGGCGATCTTCCCTGAGGTGAGGAAGTCGGAGGCGCGCTACCTCGCCTACCAGTTGAAGATCACGCTCGAGGCGAGCGGCCATTGGGGCGCCGTCCGCGTCATCCCCGAGGCCGGTCAGGCGCTCGACGTGACGGTGACCGGTGTCATCATCGAGTCGACCGGCCTCGAGCTGACGGTGCAGATCCGCGTGGTCGATGCCAGCGGGCGGGCCTGGCGCTCGAGGGAATACAGCGAGCGGGCGCCGGAGAGCGCCTACGATCCCGATCGACTCGAGGCGGACGATCCGTTTCAGAACCTTTACAACCGGATCGCCAACGACATGCTGGAAGCGCGGGACCGGCGGGACGAGGAGGATCTGGAGATGATCCGCGAGGTGGCGCGGCTCCGGTTTGGCGCCGATCTCGCCCCCGACATCTTCGGCGACTACCTGAGGCCGAAGAGCAGAAACCGCTATGCCATCAAACGACTCCCCGACCCGGGCGATCCGATGTGGGCCCGGGTGGCGACGTTGCGCCAGCGCGAGGAGATGCTGGTCGACACGCTGAACGAGTACTACGCCGATTTCTACGTCCGGATGGACGAGCCGTACTACCAGTGGCGCCTCTACAGCTACGATGAGCAGCTTGCCCTGGAGGAGATCCGCCGCCAGGCGAGGAACCGCAAGATCGCCGGCGGCCTGCTGATGTTCCTCGGTATCGTCGGGGGGTCCTCCGGCTCGAGGACGGCCGGAGCCGCCGGTGATGCGGCGCTGATCAGTGGCGCCATGGTCATCCAGAGCGGCATCCAGAAGGGGAAGGAGACGCAGATGCACACCGCGGCGTTGCGCGAGCTCGCCTCCTCGTTCGACTCCGAGATCGCACCGGTCCTGATCGAGTTCGAAGGACGGACTCTGACGCTGGAAGGGTCGGCGGAGGCCCAGTTCACCGAGTGGCGCCGAATGCTGCGCGAGATCTTCGCCGCCGAGACCGGATTCCCTCTCGATCCCGACACCGGGCAGGTGACCAGGGATCCGGCCCCGGGTGGCTGACCCCCTGCACCATCCGCTGCCATGCCTGCACTGACCGCCGGACAGTACCTCGATTCCCGCTTTCGCCTGGTCCGCCCCCTCGGCAAGGGGGAGATGGCCGATGTCTGGCTGGCGGACGACGCCGACCCGGGCGAACAGGTGGTGGTGGCGATCCTGCCTCCCGGCATTTCCGCAGATCGCATCGCCCTGCTGCGCCGCACGCCGAGCGTGCCGGCGTTCGAGGTTCACCGCGGCCCCGGGTTCAGCTTCATCACCCTGGCGTATATCGACGGCGAGGATGGCGGCGGGAGGATTGCAAAGGTCATGAAGCAGCTACGCGACAGCGCGGAGTCACCCGGAGTCCGGCTGACGCCGCCGCCGCGCGTCAGGCCGATCCGGCCGATCGTGCCGCGTCTCGCCAGGCCGGAGAAACGCGCCGCACCCGCCGGCCGCCATCGAGGCATGCGGTGGGGGATCGCCGGCGTCGTCCTGATCGCCGTCGTTTTGATCACCGCCAGCCTGATCGCCTTTCTGTCGCGCGACGACCGGCGGCCGGGACCAGCGGACCACGATGCCATTGCGGCCGCGCCGTCAGATGCACTGACGGAGACGTCGTCATCTGCGCCGGCTTCCCGGGCCGGCGGCGCGCCGCCGATCGACGATCTCCGCCGGCGTGCCTACCTGAAAGGGCAGGCGGAGGAGGCGGCGCGGCGCGCGGGCGACCTCAGCGAATCTCTGCAGGCGAGGGGGGTGACGCTGTGGGGCGACGACCGGTTCACCATGGTGCTGCCGCGCATCGCCGACGGTGATGCGCGGCTGGCCGAGGGGAAGTTCGGCGCGGCGGAGAAACTCTATCGCGACGCGATCCGCGGCCTCCAGGCGATCGACGCTCAATCGCTCGACGTCCTGCAGGAGGTGCTGGCCGACGGCCGGCGCGCCCTCGCGGCGGGAGATGCCACCGGCGCGGCGGCGTCGTTCAGCCTCGCCGCGCGGATCGATCCCTCCAGCCGGACGGCGGCGACCGGGTTACGCCGCGCCGAGGTGCTCGACGAGCTGAGCGGATTGCTCGACGAAGGCGCCCGGCAGGAACGGATCGGCGACATGGCGGGCGCGCAACGCATCTATAGCCGGGCGGCGGGGCTCGATCCGCTGTCGCAGGCGGCCCGCGAAGCGCTGGCGCGGGTGCGGGCGCGCCTCGGCGATGATGCCTTCGCCGCGGAGATTTCGGCGGGGCTGGCGGCCCTCGACCGCAGCGATTTCAGCCCGGCGAGCGAGGCCTTCCGGCGCGCCGGGGC
>CBDUYA010000325.1:0-3203 GCA_965371335.1 uncultured bacterium
GCGCATCCACATTGGTCCCCAGGCCCGCGCCCCCCGCCGACACCCGGCGGCCGGCCCCCGACGATCTGCGCCTCGTCATTGCCCTGCCGAAGATGACTATCGAGACCCGCGCGGCGCGCGCGCTGCTGCCTGACAAAGTCGCTCTCTCCGACGCCGTGAGCAACTGGGCTCACGCCGCCGCTCTGGTCGCGGCCGTGGCGCGCGGCGACGTGCGGGAGATCGGCGCGGCGATCGTCGACCGGGTCGTAGAACCGGTGCGCAGCCGGCTCATTCCGGGCTTCGACGACGTCCGCAAAGCGGCCCTCGCCGCCGGGGCGTTCGGCTGCTCCATCAGCGGATCCGGGCCAGCCCTGTTCGCCGTCACCCTCCCCGCAGCGGGCGACGCGGTGGGACGCGCCATGCAGGAGGCCTTCCAGCGACACGACCTCGAGTCGATCTGCCAGACCTGCACTCCCGACAACCGGGGAGCGCGCCGCCTTGACTGAAGAGGACGCCATCTCGAAGCGAATGAAGGGGAAGGAACAGGCTCCGTTCTCCCACCTGGGTTGCATCGCCTGCGATCGGATCTATCCGCTCACCGAGATCCGCTATTCCTGCGACGGGTGTGGCGATCTGCTCGAGGTGCGTCACGACCTCGATCGCCTGAAGCGCACCCGGAGTCCCTCTGCCTGGCGGGCGCTGTTCGCCGATCGACTGAGCGCGACCGGAGTACATCGCAGCGGAGTGTGGCGCTACCACGAGATCGTCCTTCCCGATCTGCCGCTCGACTCGATCGTCAGCAAGCCGGAAGGGAACACCAACCTCTACCGGTCGCCGGTCCTCGAGGAGCAGAGCGGAACCGTGGAGGTTCATATCAAGCACGAGGGGGAGAACCCGACTCTCTCCTTCAAGGACCGCGGCATGAGCGCCGGGGTCTCGTTCGCCCGCTTCCTGGGGGTCCAGACGGTTGCCTGCGCCTCGACCGGCGACACCAGCGCGGCGCTCGCCTCGTACGCCGCCCAGGTGAAGGGGCTGCGTGGCGTGGTTGTCCTGCCGGCGGGGAAGGTGAGCGTCGAGCAGCTGTCGCAGCCGATCGCCGCCGGCTGTCTCACCATCTCCCTGCCGACCGATTTCGATGGATGCATCCGGCTGTTGCGGGAGGTCTGCAGCCGCCTGCCACTTTACCTTCTGAACTCGGTGAATCCTCTGCGGATCGAGGGGCAGAAATCGATCGGCTTCGAGATCGTGCAGCAGCTCGGCTGGCAGCCGCCCGACTGGATCGTCGTTCCGGTCGGTAACGCGGGGAACATTTCCGCCATCGGCAAGGGATTGTTCGAGCTCGCTGCCCTGGGAGTGATCGATCGGATTCCGCGGCTGCTCGGCGTGCAGGCGGAGGCCGCCGATCCCCTCGCGCGAGCGGCCCGCGCGCAGTTCCGCGAGCGTGTGAAGGTGGTGGCGCGCGATACCAGCGCCTCGGCGATACGAATCGGCGATCCGGTCTCCTACGACAAGGCGGTGAGCGTCGTTCGCCGCTCGGGTGGCGACTTCGAATCGGCCGGTGAACAGGAGATCCTCGACGCCAAGGCACAGGTCGATGCGACCGGCGTTTACATCTGTCCCAATTCGGCCACCGCCGTGGCGGGCTTCCTGAAGGCGCGCGCCGCGGGACGGATCAAGGCGGATGAGCGGGTGGTCATCGTGGCCACCGCCCACGGCTGCAAGTTCAGCGGCACGACGATCGACTACCATAGAGGGCACCTGCCCGGTGTGTCCTCACGCCTGGCCAACCCGATCGTTGAAGTCGAGGCGGAGGCGACGGCGATCGAACGGCTTCTCGGGGAGGGAGACGGCGACTCATGACGCGACGCAAGGCGGCCGGAAAGAAGACTGGGACGGGGCGCCGGACCGGGAGCGCGGGCCGGAAGATCGGGCGCGGTGCCGCCGAGATGCGTCGCCGGGCGGTCAGCAAACGTCGAACCGGGACGCAGGCCTCCCGCCGCGTGCGGATTCTGCGTGCCCGGGACCTGATGACCCGCGCCCCGATCACCGTCAGGGAGGAGACGCCGGTCGGCGAGCTGTGCGACCTGCTGCAGGCGAACAACATCAACGGGGCGCCGGTGGTGGACGAGCAGCGGTATCTGCTCGGGGTGGTGACTCAGGAGGACATCATTTACGGCGCCATGGGCAATCCCGCCGGCAATCAGAAGGGCGGTGATCCGGCCGGCCGCGGGCCGGAACAGAGGGGCAGGCGCGTGATGGCAATGCTGCGTGGACGAAGCCTGGCTTCCGTTCCGAGTCCGGAGCCGTCGCCCGGAGAGATGCCGTTCTGGGCGGATGCGCAGCGCCCGCAGGGCGCGCTGGAGATGAACGTCAGCGCCATTATGACCAGCCCGGCGATCTCCGCCGACGAGAGCACTCCGATCGCCGACCTGTGCCGCATCATGTGGAACCTGCGGATCCATCGCGTGCCGATTCTGAAGCACGGTAAGGTCACCGGGCTGGTCTCGTCGATGGACCTTTGTCGCGCCATCCTGACGGGGAAGATCACCGTCTGAGCGGGGGGCGGCGAGATCCGCGGTCGCAGCAGAATCGTGGTGAGAAATGCCGGTTCGTCATGCAGCCCTCCGCAGTGCACCACTCGTCGCCATCCTGACCATCCTCCTCGCGTCCTGCGGCGGATCGGCCACCGGCGATCCGCTCGGTGACGTGATTCGCTCTCTCCCCAGCGGCGAAGCGGTGCTCTATGCCCGGACGCTCGCCGCCGCGGATGAGGTCTGCCCCCCCGCAGGTGTCGTTGCCGTGGTGCGCGAAGCGGACGGCCGCCTCGAGCTTCGTGTGTATGATTGGGACGGTCGTTCGGCATCGCTGGCGCACAGCGTTCCGGGAGGGGAGACCTTCCAGAGCCTCGATCTGTTCGACGCCGACGGTGATGGCCGCCGCGAAATTGTCGTCATCTGGGGCGGCGGACAACTCTCCATCGTCGAGGTGATCGGCCGGCGGCGGGAAGAACGCTACCGAACGCTGTTTCAGAATGCGGGAAGCGAGATCGAAATCCGCCAGGCCCCCGGTGGCCGGCTCGAGCTGGTTATCACCGGTCGTACCTACGAGGAACAGGCCGGGCAGCCGCCCGTGTACGAGAGCATCCCCTATCGCTGGGATGGAGCGCACTTCTCTCCCGCCACACCGGTTCCCTCGGGGTAAGCATCATGACAGTGCCACGGCCC
>CBDUYA010000326.1:0-3197 GCA_965371335.1 uncultured bacterium
CCGGAAGCCCTCGAACGATCCGGGGAGTTCTCCGTCGGTCAGCAGCACCTGTCCCTGATCCGACATCTCGGCAAGAAAATCCTGCTCGAACTCCGCCTGCTCGGCGGCGCTCGACACGGGATAGGCGAACAGCGTCAGGACGAGGCCGCCCGGGTGGATCCACTGGGCGCGCGCCGCTTCGTCGTCAGCGAAGAAGTCCCACTCGGACCGGTTGTGGCTGCTCGTCCACGCGCTCTCAGGAGAGGTCACGGCAAGGTCGTGATCGAGGATCGGCTTCAACGTTCCGGAGGCCATGACCGCGCCGGTCAGCGCCAGCAGCGAGACCAGCCCGCCGGCGAAGGCGAAGCGCCGGAAGCCGGTGTAGCGGGCGTGCGACTCGGGACGGGTGCGGGTCGACATGATGTGGCCGAGGTGGATGCTCTCGAGCTTGGTCATCGCCAGGAAGATCGTGCCCATGATGAGCAGGCCGATGACCTGCGCGGCGTCGGCCGCGGTGGCCAGCGCCATGGCAAAGACCCCGAACACCAGGAGCTCACCAAGAAAATCGAGCGCCGCCATCACCGGATGGCCGGCGTACAGCAGGCCGGCCCCGGGAAACGCCAGGGAGAGCCAGGCGGCGAGACGCGGCGAGCGGAACATGGCGCTGCACGAGAGGCAGCGCTCCGGCCGGGTCGAGCTCTCGGTGCCGCACTCCGGGCAGTGCCAGGCCGGCAGAGCGGTCGCCGCGGCCGCATCCTCCTGATTCAGCTTCTCCTTGAGGCGCGGCAGCAGGAGCTTCAGCAGCTTCCGGTCGCCCCGCACCCGCAGCCGCCAGGCCTGCTTCTTCCCCCTGGCTGGCGACAGCAGCAGCCTGCCGCCGAAGCGCAGGTGCAGATCGCGCACGTTCTTCCATGCGTAGGAGCGGATGCGGGTTTCGGGAGCGGTGGCACGCATGTTCAGCAGGATCTCGAACAGGCGTGAATCGGTCATGACGAGAAGAACCTGGTGGTAGTAGTAGGCCATGTACCCGAGGCTGAGCGATTGGAAGATGGTCGGCACCTGCATCGCATGAGCGACGTAGAGCACCCGCTCCTCGGGGCGCAGCAGGCGATCGATGAGTGTCCTTACGGACGACCACTGGCCGCGGCGGCGCTCCACGTGGCGGCCCTTCAGGAAGGCGGCCGAGCCGGGGAACAGATCGGTCGGCGAGTTGGTCGGGGCGGTTTCCACCAGGGGACGCTCACCGAGCGGCCCGAACAGCTCGGGCTCGATCTTTCTCTGGTTGGCTCGATCGGACATCATGCGATCACCTCTCCGTCAAATTCCAGACAGTTTGGGGCGGCTGCGTTCCGGCACGATTCGCCTTGCGCCGGCGGTGCCGATCACCGGCGGATGAAAGCTAGTGTCGGGAAAGGGGACCGTCAACCTGTGGGGCAGGATGTGTCAGGTGCGCGCGGCGCGGCGCCGGTGGAAGAATTCCTTGAGCAGTTCGGCGCACTGCGCGGCTTCCACGCCGCCGGTGACCGGGACGCGATGGTTGAGGCCGGAGCGCCGCCGCAGCAGGGACGCCGCGCCGACCCGCGGATCGCGGGCGCCGTAGACGAGGCGGCCGATACGGGCGTGCACCATGGCGCCGACGCACATCAGGCACGGCTCGAGGGTGACGTAGAGGGTCGTCCCGGTCAGGCGATAGTTGCCGGCCGCGCGGGCGGCGCGGCGCAGGGCGATGATCTCGGCGTGAGCGGTCGGATCGGAGGAGCGGATCGGGGCATTGGCCCCCCGTCCGATGATCCGGTCGCCCGCGACGACGATCGCCCCGACCGGCACTTCGCCCCGTCGCGCGGCGCTGCGCGCCAGCCGGATCGCCCGATCCATCCAGCGACCGTCGCGCTCCTTCAGCGCCCTGCTTCCCGGTCCGCCGGGGGAAACGTTCGCCCCTGTCATGATCGCCGCGAGTCTAGCACGCGCCCCCGCCCCCCCCTGCGCCGCTTCCGGCGGCTTGACCCTGCCGCCCCGGGCCTTAAATTAACAGGAAGTGGGGAACCGTAGCGAGGAGGCCGTCATGAAGCTGAAACGACTCTACCTGGTGTTGATTCTTCCGGCGCTGCTGCTGGCCGCCTGCGCAACCGACATGCAGGCCCTCCTTGCGGAGGACGAGGCCCGTGGTCAGGCGATCGAAACGCTGGTCAACGATCCGTCGATGCGCGGCGAGGTTGTTGTCCGTCTGTTGAGCACCCCCGCCGGGCGGGGCGCCCTGTTTCAGGAGATTCTGAAGAACGAGGAGAACGTCGGCACCCTCGTCGGGCAGATGATGCAGAACGACCGCGGCAAGGCGCTGGTGGCGAGCCAGATCGCCTCCGACATGGAGATGGCGCGGACGTTCATGCGAATGCTGATGCTGACCGGCGTCGTGGGTGAGATCATGACGCAGGAGCAGGCGGAGCTTCTCGACCTGGGCGAGGCGTACGCGCACGGCAATCAGATGCGCACCATGGCCGACCTGAAGCGGCTTGGGGGGGTGGTCGATGGCTGGGCGGGCCGGAACGAGGGCTTCTACCCGGTCTGCAACAACTACGAGGATGTGACCCGCTGCCTGGCGTCGCGCCTGCCGGGGGACTCGCTCGCCGACCTGCGTCTGAACGACGCCTGGGGCCGTCCCTTCCAGTACCACAGCGACATCGACGGTGCGACCTACGCGCTGATTTCCTATTCCACCGACGGTCAGTACGACCAGCTTGGAAGGGCGGGGCCGACGTCGTCCTACGACTGCGACATTGTCTTTTCGAACGGCGATTTCGTGCAGTGGCCGGGGCGTATTCGTAAGGAGAGGATTCGTTAGGGGCCTGCCCGGACCGTCAGCGGTCCGGACAGACCCCGGCAGTCTGACTAACGGACCTCCATCGTCCCGTTGTTCTTGTAACGCTTGAAGCCCCACGGCTTGGTGCAGCCGAACTCGAACGCGCCCGGCTCGGTCGGCATCAGGTTGATCACGATCGGCTCCTCCTCCGTCAGCTTCTCCTTGATGTCGAAGTCGTTGAACCGGATGCGATAGGTGCCGTCCTTGCTGGTGAACTTAATGCGGACCTGCTTGAAACGTTCCACCTCGATGTGATCCGGGGTGATCTTCCCCTCCTCGGCGACGATGCGGAACAGCTGCACCTCAAGGTGCGTATTCCGGTCAACGCGATCACCTGGTCCGGGGAAGGTGATCAGTCGTT
>CBDUYA010000327.1:0-3190 GCA_965371335.1 uncultured bacterium
CCTCGCCGAAGTGGCCCTCGATCCGGAGACGGTCGAGGTGAGAACGGCGCTTGCTCTGGGGGATCCGGCGGTTCACCGGGCGCTCGAGAACGATGATCCGGAAGATTTCCTGCGGGCGCTGGAGGATCAGGGCCTGCTGCAGAATCCGGATCCCTCACAACTGGGGCCCATGCTCGTCCGTCACATGGAGCAGGTCGACGCGCTGACGGCGGACGGCGCCACGACCGACGTATGCTCTGTCACGGCGGCCTGCATTGTGATCGCCTTTGCTGCGATCTGGGTTTGGGTCGGTCTGATCCAGGACGTCTTCGCTGTCGTCAATATCGAGTCGTACGCTACGGTCCACACCTATGTGCTGCTCCACGCCAAGGCGATCACCCCCAAGTTTATGGTTCCCGAATCGGGTCTTCTCCGCCGGCAGACGCCGTTCCTTCTCGCCTCCGCTCTCGGAGGAGAGGGCTTCACCGATCGGGCCCTCACGCTCTTCATCGAGCGGAACGTCGAGCGGATCGCGAAGGCGGTCGAGAAGCTGTCGATCTACAGGAATCGCCCCCCGCTCCCCTCGCCGGATCTGCGCACCCTCATCCGCGGGCAACTGGTCCGGCAGTTGAGCGGGCATGCGGTGAGAGTCCCGCCGGTGGAGCGATGAGGAGGGCCGGCGAGGCCGGCCGCATTGCATCGTTCCGGGGGGTGCGGCTGGGGCGGCTCGTGCCGTCGGTGCGCAATCGTGCGGTCGGGCAGGAATCGAGCGCCGTTGTCGAGCGTCCCGACGGCGGGATGCAGATCAGCGTCGAGACCGAGATGGCGTTCGGCGAGGGCGGCCTGCGGCAGTCGGTCGTCGCTTCCTACGACGAGATGCTGAGGCCGGAATGGTGCCGCGTCGAGGCAACCATCAACTCGCGGACGCTGCAGATCGAGATCGACATCGGTCGCCGGGACGCCGTCGCCCGGTTCAGTTCCGATGCCGGTGACGAAGAGAAGACGATCCCCCTGCACGGCCGGCCGCTGCTGCTGCTCGACAACTGTTTCACGCTGCACGCCCTGGCGGCGTGGAGCGCCGTCGGCGGCGATGGCACTGAGCGGGGCGGTGTGGGGGACACCATCCATACCGCCCTTCCTGTGGGTCGCGATCTGAGAGTGAGCAGCCCGGCCCTGGAGCGGGTGTGTCTCGGCGGGGCCGATCTGGGAACGCCGTCGGTGACCCTGCGCCTCGGTCCCGATCTTGACGAACATGTTTGGTTCGTGAATGACTGGGTCGAGCGGCTGGCCATCCCGCGGCTTCACGTCCGTGTCGATCGGATCGCCGATCGGACATTCATGGGAGAAAAGAGATGACCGACACCATGACATTCCATGCCCCGTGGGACGGCAAGCTGACCATCGCGACGACGCTAGTGGGAGTGCTGCTGGGCGGCTCGGTCTTGTTGCTGATCTGGCTGGCGCTGACGCAGATACCGTTGCTGCCGCTGCGCCTCTTCCTGCTGTTCGACGCGCTGGTCCTGGCCGCGGTGTTCGCGGTCTGCGCGCTGATGGGGCCGCGAGGATACGCAATCGGGGAGAAGGCGCTGCGTGTCGAGCGCCGCGTCGGCGCGATCGAGATCCCTCTGGAGTCGATTCGGGAGGTCGGGATCCTGCCGCCGGAGAGCCTGAAAGGGAGCTGGCGTACCCTCGGATCGGGAGGGTTCTTCGGCTACTACGGCCGCTTCAAGAATCGAACTCTGGGGAACTTCCGCATGTACGCGACGCGCAGCGACGGCTACGTTCTGGTGCGGGCCGATCACCTCTACGTCCTGACCCCGGACTCGCCCGGGCGTCTGGTCGACGAACTGCGTCGCCGGGGCGCGAAAGCGGCAACGGGCGCCGCACCGTGAGCGGGCGTGCGGTCCCCGTCGTGCCGGAACAGGCTCCCTAGCGGCGCAGAAGCTTCAGCAGCGCATCGGGATCGACCCGGGCGCCTCCGACCCGCGCGCCCCAGTGCAGATGGGCCCCGGTCACCCGGCCGGTGGCGCCGACCCGGCCGATCGTGGCGCCGGCGCGGACCGTATCGCCGGTGGCGACGTCGATGTGCGACAGGTGGGCGTAGGCGGTGTAGATGCCGCCTCCGTGGTCGAGCACCACGATCCGGCCGGAGAAATAGTGATCGTCCGCCAGCGCCACAACGCCGCCGGCGGCCGCCTGCACCAGAGTGCCGAGCGGGGCGGAGAGGTCGGTCCCCGAGTGCGGGCTGCGCGGCTTGCCGTTGAACACCCGGCGGCGTCCGAAGTTCCGCCCCTTCACTCCCGCGAGGGGGCGCTGCACCGATCCATCGAACAGCATTTCTGGCGAGGCCGCCCGCCAGAGCGCTTTGAGCGCGGCGCTCTCCCGGGAGATGCGGGCGGAGACCTCCGGCGGCGGTTCGACGTACTTCGGCTCCACCTTCAGGCTTTCCAGCGGATACTCCTTTGCATCAATCTGAAGTTCGAGCTCGTGGGTTGAGATCCCGCCGTCGGCGCCGCGCAGCGTCACCTCCAGATGGTGAACGCCCGGATCGACATCGAGGTCGACGCCGGTGAACGCCTGCCGATCGCCGCCGGCGGTGGTGGAGAGAAAGACCAGATCCCGATCGAGGAAACGGCCCGACAGCGTCGCCCCGATCGGCACATCCTTCACCGTCACCCGCAGCGGCTCGCCCGGGGTCAGGCTCTGCGGTGTCACGCTCACGGCGAGCGCGGCGGCGATCACGATGGACGCGGACAACATGTCGTTCCTCCCGTGCGCTGCGGATGCGCCCGCAAGGTTACCGCACGGATCGCCGCCGGGAAAGGTCGCGGCTCAGCGATAGAGCCGGATCGCCGCCGCCTCCGCGGCGAACGCCGCGATCTCGCGCCGCCACGAGCGTTCCATGGCGCGCAGATCGCCTCCCGATTCGAGCGCCTCGCGCACCGCCGGGTCGCCGGTCAGCACATCGATCGGCAGCCGGTCGGTCACGTACTCGTACGGCGGTTTCTTCCATGCGAAGCGGTCACGGTGCAGCGCGATGACGTCCTGAAGCAGGGCCAGGGTGGTGAGGTACGGCCGGTAGGCTGCCGGGTCGGTAACCTGGATCTGGAAGCCGCGGCAAACTTCACCGCTCCACTTGTGAAAGGTCGGCTCGAACGCCTGCTCGCGCAGCAGGAGGCCGGGGAGCCGGCGTCGCGCGAAGCGCCGGCGC
>CBDUYA010000328.1:0-3158 GCA_965371335.1 uncultured bacterium
CTCCGCGATCGCCCGGCCGATGCCCCGGCCCCCTCCGGTGACCACGGCGACTTTCCCCTCCAACTGCATCAGGTCCTCCCCTCCTGTCGATCCAGATACTCACGTAAAGCCTCCCGCGTGCTGCGAAAGGCGAGGTCATCCCACGGAATCTCCGCGGGCTCGAACAGTCGCACCTCGAGTGCCTCCACGCCGCCGCGCAGCTCTTCGCCGAGGAGCTGCGCCGCGAAGACGATCACGATCACCGGGCCTCCCTCGTAAGAGTAGGCGTTGAGCAACGGTCCAACCCGGATTTCGGCATTGATTTCCTCCAGCGCCTCGCGCCGCACCGCATGCTCGAGCGTCTCGCCCCGGTCGACGTAGCCCCCGGGAAAGACCCATTTGCCGTAGCCCGGCTCGATGGCGCGGCGCAGCAGGACGATTCTGCCGTCGCGGCTCGCGATCGCGCCGACCGCCACCTTCGGATCGACATAGAAGACGAACCCGCAGGCCGAGCAGACCAGGCGGGGCGGATCGTGCTGCATGACAACGCGCGACTCCAGCCGGCCGCCGCACATCGGGCAGTGGCGATACTGGTGCGAACCGTCATCGTGGCGGAGATCGTGCGTCATCACGGTCGCACCGCGGAGTAGAGCATGCTCTGGCGCTCGAACATGAGCCGCCGGTCCTGCCACCACACCCGCAGGCCGCAGCGATCTTCATTGACCGAGGCTTCCATCATGGAGCGCGCCTGACGGCGGTTCCCATCCGACGGATAGGCTCGCTCGATCCACTCCTCGAAGTCGATCTCGAACTGCGCCCGCAGCGCGCGCCACCGGGTCAGCCCCGCCTGCGCGCCGAGGGCATGCAGCTCCCGTTCGGTCAGGGTGCGGGTGTGGGTGTCGTCGCGCAGACGTTCGATTGTCTCGTGATAGGCGTGTCGATCCGGGCGATCCGGCGCACGCATGTCCTCGACCACCAGACGGCCGCCTCGACGCAGGACGCGGACCATCTCGCAGACGGCGGCGGCCGGCTCGGTAAGGTGGTGCAGGGCGTTGCGCGAGACGACGACGTCGAAGGCGTCGTCCCCGAACGGCAGACACGACCCATCACCGCGCAGGAACGAACCCTCCTGCGAGGCCCTGGCCTCGTCGATCATCTCCGCCGTCAGATCGACGCCGACGGCGCGCATGCCGCTGGCGGCCAGAGCCCCCGTAACGATACCTGGGCCACAGGCAACGTCGAGCACGCGCTCTCCGGCGCACGGCGCCACGAACTCGACCAGCCGGCGGATCCGCTCCGGATTGAGGTGCACCGGGCTGCGGGCGAAGGCGCGCGCCTGCCGTGCGAAGCCCTTCAGGGTCTTCGAGCGGTGATTCTTGTCCATTCGTCCTCTCGAACAGTAGGGACATTCTATCAGGAGATCACGGTCCGGCCGGAGGAACGGCGCCCCGGGCGCCCATGGTGCCGCGCGAGGGGCGGGACCACAACGTGAGACGGCACAGCCCGAGCACACCGATCGCCACCAGGTAGGGGTAGACGGCGCCCGCTCCGTACAGCGATCCGGCCATGAGCGGCCCGAGGATGCGGCCGAGCGAATCGAACGAGTCCATCATGCCGATCGACACTCCCTGGCCGTGCACCGTTCTCTTGGAGATCAGCGAGGCGTTGGTCGGCCGCATCACCTGGTTGCCGACGCCGGCGACCAGCAGGGCCGCGGTCAGCGATTTCCAACCGCCGGCGACCACAACCAGCAGGAAACCGACGGCGTTCACCATCAGGCCGAAACGCAACACGCGCTCCTCGCCGTAGCGCTGGATGAGCCGCCCCAGCATCACCCCCTGGACCAGCGCGACCGCGGTCCCCATGAAGAGAAACATCCAGCCCATCTCGAAGGCGCCGTAGCCGAAACGGTCCTGAATGAACAGCGGGAAGGTGGTCTCCAGCGCCGCCATGGCGAAGGTCACGCAGAACGCCACCCAGTAGAACGGCAGGAGCGGGCTCTGAAAGGCGCGCCACGGTGCGGCCATGCCGGCCGGCTTCTCGCCGCTTTGCCGGGCGTTGCTTTCCCGCAGGGCGAACGCGGCCATGGCGCAGTTGACGAGGCTGAGCGCGCCTGAGACCAGGAACGGCGTGCCATGCCCGAACCGGGCCAGCAGGCCCCCGATTCCCGGACCGAAGATGAAGCCGAGCCCCATCGCTGCGCCCATCAGCCCCATCCCCCTCCCCCGGCTCGACTCATCGGTCACGTCGGCCACGTAGGCCATCGCCGTCGGCAGGACCGCCGACGACATCAACCCGGCGAGGGCGCGAGCCACAAACAGCAACCACAGGTGATCCGCGAGCCCGAACCCGATCAGGGCGATGCCGCTCCCCAGCAGGCCGATGAGCAGAATCGGCTTGCGGCCAAAACGGTCCGACAGGTGCCCCCAGACGGGAGCGAACAGGAACTGCATGAGCGAGTAGACGGTGAACAGCAGGCTGATCTGCAGCGGCGAGGCGTTGAGATCGACGGCATGGTAGGCGATGTTGGGGATGATGATGCCGACGCCCAGCATAGCGAGGAAGAGGGCGCTGAAGAGCACGGCGAGGGCTTTTGTGTCCAGCATCGCGAGAATCCGGCTGTGTTGAGCATCAAAAAAGGGGCCTGATGATATCAGAGTGCGGGCCGTCCACCCCGCGGTACGTTGACCCTCCAACCCAGCGCAGATAGACTGCGGCGGCACGGCCGATGTCCGGGGAGGAAATGTCGCGCAGCAGTGATGTTCTGATCGTCGGTGGGGGAATGATCGGTCTCGCGATCGCGCGCGAGGCGGCGCTGGCGGGCCTGTCGGTGCGTCTGTTCGAGACGGGCGAGCCGGGAGGTGAGGCGAGCGGCGCGTCGGCCGGCATGCTCGCAGGCCAGCTCGAAGCGGAGCGCCACGATCCACTCACCGATCTCGGCCTGGCGAGCCGTGAGCTCTACGCCGCGTTCATCACCTCGGTACGCCAGGCGAGCGGCGTCGACCCGAACCACCGCACCGAGGGCACCCTGGTGGTGGCGCACGGCGCGGAAGACGAAGCGGCGCTGCAGCGCCGCTTAGCATTTCAGCGGGAGGCCGGGCTGGCGGTCGAGCGGGTCCACCGCCCCACCGTGCGCCGGCGCGAACCGGAGGTCGGCAGGTCGCTCGGGGGCGGGCTCT
>CBDUYA010000329.1:0-3153 GCA_965371335.1 uncultured bacterium
TTCAGGACCTAGTGGGGGCAACCCCGTGCAGGTTCAAGTCCTGTCTTCGGCACCATCCAGACTCCCCGTCTCATACCCCGGCTCCGACCGGCCCACCGATCGATGAAGCCGAAGCGTGTTGGGAAGCGCAGTCATCCTCGACCGCGATGGTCGGTCTATCTGCTGCGCTGCCGGGACGGGACGCTTTATACCGGCATCGCCACCGACGTCGCCCGGCGGCTCGCCGAGCACCGGAAGAACAGTGGCAAGGGCGCCAGGTATTTGCGGGGCCGCGGCCCGCTGCGGCTGGTCTTCCAGCGGGCCGTCGGGAGCAGGAGCCTCGCCCTCAGACTGGAGCACCGCATCAAGCGCCTGCCGAAGGTGCAGAAAGAGAGACTGGCCCGGAGTCACGATCTTTCGCTCGTCACGCCCGGCTGAGCTAATCCCCCGTCGCCTCTTCGATCCGGCGCAGCAGATCGCGCGCCTTCCGCATCATCTCATCGTCCTTCGCGTCACGCACAATCCTCTCGAGGATCGCGGCGGCCCCTTCGAGATCGCGGTCGTTGGCTTTCCGGCCCGCCTCGTTGTAGAGCGCGACCTGCCGGTTGATCTCGTCGGCCTCCTCACGGTTCTGCAGCCACGATTCAACCTGCGCGATCTGGGACTCGATCGCCGCCCGCGTCTTCGGGTTGGCGCTGACGGCGCGCAGCGTCGCGAGGATCGCGATCCCCTCCTCGTGGCGTCCCTCACGGATCATCTGATCGGCCCGCATCAGGTCGGCCTGCACGAGCATCTCGCGCGCCATCGCGATCCGCTCCGGCGGAGCGTGGCGGCTCAAGACATCGTCCATCAGCCGCTGCGCCTCGTTGCGCCGGCTGCCGCGCGCATAGAGCTGGATGAGATGAAAGACGATATCCATCCGCGACGGCAGCAGCCGCCGGGCGGTCTCGAGGGCGGCAATCCCGTCCTGGAAGTCGTCGGCCTCGAGGATGTAGGTGGCGCCGAGGCCGGCGTATGCCTCCGCCAGGCCGGGCCGGAGCGCCAGGCTGCGGCGAAACAGTCCGCGCGAGCGCGCCAGATCGGCGGAGGGCTCCGCGAGGATCGGGGTCAGCGAGGAATCCTCGCCGAGGGCGATGCGGCTGAGGTTGGTCGCATAGAGAAACGCGATCATGTAGTCGTCCGGATCGAGGGCAATCGCCTCCTCGTAGTATGAGGAAGCCTCCTCGTGGCGCCCGTCACGATCGCGCAGGAACCCGAGGCCGGCGTGCGACGCGGCGTGCGACGGGTCGAGGCGGATCGCCGCGCGGAAGTGCTTCGCGGCCTGCTTTTCCTTCCCCGCATCGATGCGCGCCAGGAGATCGCCGAGACGGTAGAGCGCCTCGGCCCGTTCGATCGAAACGACACTCGCCGGCCGCGCCACGCCAGCGGCGCTGAAATTGATCAGGGTCGAGCGATACCGCCCCACATGCACATAACGGGCGAAGTCTTTCTCCAGATCGCCGTAAGTGCGCATCGGGACCAGATCGATCAGAGGGTCCCCCGCGTCGAGACGCGCCACCCGTTCTGACAGATCGGTTCTCCATGCGGGCTCGCCCCAGAGCAGGTAGTGGACCAGCGCCCAGGACTGGGCGTAATACCCTCCCTGGCGATCCTCCTCGTTGTACTCCGGCGACTCCACCGCAATCTCGAACAGCCGGGTGAGCGGCATGATCCGGTTATGGCGCAGCCAGTCGGCGGAGCTCTCCACCAGCCGGCCGATCTCGGCCTCACCCTCCACGGTCACCCGGAAGGTGCTGTAATACTCGGCCAGCCCTTCGTTGAACCAGAGCGGCACATCGGCGAAGTTGTTGTTGAGCAGGTAGTGGACGAACTCGTGATAGACCGGCACCAACCAGTCACCCTCCGGAGTGGCATTGAGGGCGACGTAGTTGGCATCCCGGTCGGCGTTGAAGTAGGCGTCCTGGGAGGTCGGACCGGCGCCGAACCGGGTCTTGTAAGGATCGAACGACTGGTCGTTGCGAAACAGGAAGACGTAGGTGGGCAACGGTGAGTTCATTTCGAAGTCGGGATTGAGTCCGGAGAGGACGTGGCGGAACAGCTCGATCTGGTGCCCGATCTCCAGGGTATATTTTCGCGAGACGTTACTGAACAGGGTGAAATGAGCGGTCTCGGCGCGGATCCAGACCTCGCTCTCGTGCGGCAGGGCACGCAGCGTCGACGGCGCAGCGGCCCCCAGCAACGCGACCAGGATGGCCGCAGGGAGTGAAGGTCGGCGCCCTCCATCTCCTGCGGCCGCTTTCATGGCATCATCCCACCCCATGGTGAAGAGGACCGTATCACAGAGCGAGCGGCGGCTTGTTGCGTTGTTCGTGGGGACTCTGCTGCTCGCCTCGGCACTCCCCTACATCGCCGCCTGGCGGGCCACCCCGGACGGTCGCCAGTTCGCCGGGACCACGGAAGCGAGCAGCGACGACTATCCGACCTATCTGGCAATGATGCGCGCCGGCGCCGGCTGGGAAATCGTCTATCGCTCCCCTTACGCTCCCGGGCTGGAGAGCACGCTCACCATCCGCCCGCTCTATGGGGCGATCGGGGCGGCCACCGGCACATTCGGATTGCCGTTCTGGTTCGGCTATCACGCGGCGCGCCTCCTGCTCGGCGGCCTCTTACTGCTGGCGATCTACCTGGTCGCGCGGGCGGTGGCAACGTCGCGTCGGGAGACGTGGGCCGCCGCTCTCCTCGCCTCGGTCGGTTCGGGCGTCGGCTGGCTGCTGGGCCGGGAAGGGGCACGCGCCGACTGGAGCTACGATCTCTGGGTCCCGGAGCTGAACGCCTGGCACGCTCTGCTGACCAACCCGCACTTCCCGGTGGCGACCATCCTGATGCTGACGGCCTTCTGGTGCGTGGCGCGCAGTCTGGAGGGCGGACGCCTGCGGGCGGCCGCTGGCGGTGGCGCGGCATGCGGAATGCTCGCCATCGTGCATCCGTACGACGTGGTCATCGTCGCTGCGGTGCTCGTTCTGTTCGGCGCCGCGGCGGTCTCCACCCGCCGCGCCGCGACCGTCCGCATGCTGCGTTCCGGTCTCGTCTTCAGCGTCGCCGCGCTGCCCGGTGTGGCCTGGATCCGTGCCAGCACCCTCGCCGATCCGGCCCTTGCCCACATGCAGCAGGGGC
>CBDUYA010000330.1:0-3144 GCA_965371335.1 uncultured bacterium
ACTCGCGGTACTTGATCTTGAGGTTCAGCACCGACTGCATCTTCGCGCTGCGCGCATCACCCAGAATGCTCCGCCCGCCGAGGGCGCGGGGACCGAACTCCATCCGCCCCTGAAACCACCCGACCACCTTCTCGCCGGCCAGCTCATCGGCCACCCGGGCGTACAGGGCCTCGTCCGGGAGCCGCTCGTACGATGCCTCGATGCCCGTCAGATACGCTGCGATCTCGTCATTGGAGAAGGCGGGGCCAAGGTAGCTGCCGCGCATCGCATCCTGCGACCCGTTGACCCGCCGCGGCTGCCGCTCCACCTGGTGCCAGGCCGACAGCGCCGCGCCGACCGCGCCGCCGGCGTCCCCGGCGGCCGGCTGGATCCAGAGACCGCGAAAGGGGCCGTCGCGCAGAATGCGGCCGTTCCCGACGCAGTTCAGGGCAACGCCGCCGGCGAGACAGAGATTCCCGGATCCGGTCTCCTTGTGCAGCGTCCTGGAGAGACGCAGCATCACCTCCTCGGTCACATCCTGAATGGAGCGGGCGAGGTCCATCTCCCTCTGGCTGAGAGGAGATTCCGGCCGGCGAGGGGGTCCGCCGAACAGTGCATCGAATCTGCGATTCGTCATGCGCAGACCGGTGCAGTACTGGAAGTAGTCCATGTTGAGCCGGAAGGTTCCATCCGGCTTGAGATCGATCAGGTGCTCGAAGATGACGTCGACGTAGCGGGGCTCGCCGTAGGGCGCCAGACCCATCACCTTGTATTCACCCGAATTGACCCTGAACCCGGTGTAGTAGGTGAAGGCCGAGTAAAGCAATCCGAGGGAGTGCGGGAAATGGATCTCCCACAGCGGAGTGAGGCGGCTGCCCTCTCCCACCCAGGCCGAGGTGGTGGCCCACTCCCCCACCCCGTCCATGCAGAGCACCGCGGCCTGGTCGAACGGCGAGGCATAGAAGGCCGAAGCGGCGTGGGACTCGTGGTGCTCGCCGAACAGGATCGGCGGTAGGGAGTCCTTCGGCGTGTCGCCGCCGATCACCGACAATTCCTTCTGCAGCAGGTTCTTCTGGAACAGCTTCTCCTTGATCCAGAGCGGCATCGCCTGGACGAAGGAGCGGACTCCCCGCGGCGCGAACCCGAGGTAGGTCTCCAGGAGACGCTCGAATTTCACCAGCGGCTTGTCGTAAAAGACGACCGAATGAAGGTCGCCGATGCCGATGTCCCCTTCGCGCAGACAATAGCGCACCGCGTGAGCGGGGAAACGGGCGTCGTGCTTCTTGCGGCTGAAGCGCTCCTCCTGCGCGGCCGCGACGATCACACCGTCGCGCAGCAGACAGGCGGCGCTGTCATGATAGAAGGCGGAGATTCCGAGAATATTCTTCATTGTCCGGGGATTCTTCCGGCGCGAACAGGCGCGCGGCGCCTCGGCAAGGCAATGCCCCTGCGGCCGACCCGTGCTTCACACCGCCCGAGGTTCCCGCATCATACGTGGATCGGCCCGGTTGATCCAGCGCCATCCCTGCCTCATCGCTCTGCCGCGCCTGCAGGGGCCCGCTCCAGCAGCAGCACCCAGTCATCGTCGTCCGGCGGCACGATGCGGCGCACGGCATCCCCCTTGACGTCCGGCCGGGGGAGGCCTTCGCCCGTCCGCGGATCGAACCAAAAGGCCCGCCAGGATCCGTGGGCGCACCCGAGCAGCTTCAAAGACACGTCCCGGCCGTTTCCCTCGTCCCAGCGATCCTGCCGCCCCGGGGCCAGGACCATGATCCTGGTCAATTCCGGATCCGCCAGGCAGAAGCCGTTCCTGACCAGATCCGGTCGGGGGACCATGCGCGCAAACTGCGGGCCGAGGTGCGCCGCGACGAAGTGATTGACCAGACGCAGCCACTGCTCCGATTCGAGGTCGTCCTCGAGGCCGTCCAGCGTGAACGCGCCGCTATGGCCCGATTGCGACCCCCTGACCAGAGCGCCGAGACCGCCCGCGGCGAGGCATTTCCACAGCGCGCGGCGCAGGTCGGCGGGCCGGTAGTTCTTGTCGGGCCTCGAGGTGCGGTTCTCGCCCCAGCCGTCGTCCATGCTGACCGGGAGGCCGGGCGATTCCTCGAACAGGCGGCGCAATGTGTCGTAGCGGGCGATCGTCTCCCCGCGGCTGACGAAAGTCTGACCCTGCAAGACATGCCGATCGGCGCTCCCGGTATCGACGCGGCTGGAAACCGGATGATCGTACGGGTCGAGATCGCGCAGCAGGCGGCCGAACCAGTCGATATCATCCCGGCTGCGGTACTCGGCGCTGTCGATGCCGTAATTGAACCAGACGATCGGATACGCCGCGACCCGCGCCACCAGATAACGGATGAACAGGCGCTCGGTGGTCGAGCGCCCTTCCCACGGGGGCTTCCCGGCATCGTCGGCATAGAGCATCAGATGAAAGCCGACATCGTGCGCCGTCAGGATTTCGAGACGGCGCTCGAAACGATCCCAGAGCCCGGTGTCGAAGCGATGGCGCCGCCAGTCGCCCGCGAAGACGTCCGAGGCGTGGTTGATGGACGACTCGAACAGATGCCCTCCCACCCGTTCCGACAGAAAGCGGGCCGCCGCCTCGACCTCCGGCCGGCTCCCCTCCTCGCGGAACAGATCGAGCCGCAGCGCGATCGGGACGACGTGCGGGCCGTCGGCATGCTTCCACTTGCGCGGGTATCGAGGATCGGAGCGGAGCGGTCCGGGATGCCCCGAGGCGACGCAGGTCAGCGAGCCGGTGCGGCCGTCGAGCGCCGGGACGATGGACGAGGTCCGGTAGTCCCACGCACCGATCCGGTTCGGCATGAAGCCGATCTTCCAGGTGGAATCCCCCGCATAGAACCCGGGAATGCTCAGACGGGTCCCGCTGTCGCGGTGGGTGAAGGTCGCCTGCACCTCCAGCTCGAAGGGGTTGCCGGCGGGCTGCCGGTGCTGCATCTCGATGACGAACCGCCGCCACTTGCCGATTTCGGGCGGACCCTCCGGCGGCGCCATGGCGAGGAGCAGAGCGGCGGCGGATGCACCGAGCAGGGTTACGGTTAGAAAATGCCCGACAACCGTGTTGGTCGGTCCTCGGGCTGAGGCCGTATCCTCTGTCGTCGCGGGCCTTTCAACCCGGAGTGTTCTCCCACAGGTCCCCGG
>CBDUYA010000331.1:0-3144 GCA_965371335.1 uncultured bacterium
ATGCCCGAACCGGGGGGGGTGGTGGATCCAGGGCCGACGGCCTACCTCGGTGGCTCGTTGCGGGTCAGGCGGCCGGCCCTGCCGCCGTAGTTCTCCACTTCGACATAGCCGCTCCCATCGACCCGAAGAGCGGCCGTCTGATACAGCTCCCCCGCTCCGCGCCCGTCCCCGTCCACCTCGAACACCAGCACGGCGAAGGGGTACTCGAGCGACTCCTGCTCCGTGTCGCGCTCGTGGATTCGGATCGGACGCACGGTGACCACGGCATAGCGGTAGCCATCCCCCGAAGGCTTCGCCGTGATGATGTTCAGGGGGTAATCGACGGCGCCGAGCGTCAGCCGTCCGCCGGTCCGGCCCCGGATCATTGATTGCAACGCCCGCTGCCCGCCCTGCTCCAGGGCCTTCTTGAGGTTCTCCGCCTCCTGCTGGTGGGTCAGATGATTGATGATAATCCCGACCTGGATGGTGCGGGTGCCGGCGCCGGGCTCGCTGAACTCCGCCTGCGCAGTGAACTTCCGCGGCGACGGCGGCGGGGGCTCGGCGGCCGGCGCCGATCGCGATGCGGCTCCGCAGACGATCAGCAGCATTCCGCACAGGAGAGAGGTGACGAGGTTCGGACTCTTCTCGGTTCTCATCGCGATATCCGCCTTTCGAGAGTGCGCTTCAGCTCGACTTGAGACCGGTCGGGACCTGCCCGCCGCGTTCTCGGATTGACCCTTGATTATCGCCGTTTCGAGGGGCCGGCTCCAGCCCTTTCAGTATTAAAATGACACATGTCCCGGACAATCGAAAGGCGGCTCGCCGGACGTCATCGGCGAGACCCGGCGGGTACGATGAGCGAAGCGTCACGCCAACCAACCAGGGTGTGGCTTGTGCTGCTGTGCGGCGCCTGCCTCGCCCTCGGCGCCGCTGGCTGCATCAGCGCTCCATCCAAATCGCCATTGATGGAGCAGTTGGATAATCTTGTCGACATGACCTCGGTGCAGCTGCGCGGGCAGCTTTACGATTTCACCTCGCGTTATGCGACGGTCGTCGAGGGCGCGGCCGACGCGATCATGGAGGCGACCGACGATCCGGTCGTCCGCGAATGGGCGCTGACCTGGAAGCTCGAAGCGATCCCCCAGGTACACCGCGCCGCGTTCAAGCCTGACCCCCTCTTCGGTCTGATCGACACCGCCGTGTTGTGCGGTCAGATGCTGGAGTTTTTCCGCGACGGTGCCGGCTCGGACCTGTTCGGCGATTACCAGGAAATCGCCATCGAGGCCGCCGAATGGCTGAAGAGTGACGTCTGGCGACTGGCGGAGTCGATCACCCTCTCCGGTGATCCCGCCAGGGCCCGCGGGGAGATCGCCGAGTTCGTCGCCGAGCATCCGATCGGCGACCTCTACTTCCTGAGGGACTCGGTCGAACCATTGTTGGCTACCATGGTCAAAAGGCGGTCACACGGGGCAGGTGCTGTCATCGGGGGGATCAGCGAGGCGGTCGACGACCTGTCCAAGCGGCTGACGATCTACGCCGCGCACCTGCCGAAAGAGGCACGCTGGCAGGCGGAGATCGCCGCCATCGAGATGATGCAGAACCCTCCCGTGGAGGACGCCCTGCTCGCCGTCGGATCGCTCGCAGAGTCCCACGAATCGTTCGCGGGAAGCGTCGCGAGCGCTCTCGATCTGATCACAGCCGAGCGCGAGGCGGCGTTCGGTGATCTCGAGGATCTCACCTACCGCATGATTCGCGAGGTCGACCGGCAGCGCGAAGATACGATGGCCGCCCTGCGGCTGGAGCGCGAAGCGCTGGTTCGAGCGATCGAGGCGCAGACCGAACTGGCGCTGCGACAGGTTCAGGAGGAGCGCATCGCGACGATGAGCCAGTTACAGAAGATGGTCGAGGCCACGGTCGAGTCATCGTTCGACCGCTCAGAAGACCTGGCCGAACGCCTCTTCTACCGCGCCCTGATCCTGGTCGTTATCCTGGCGGCGACGCTGCTGGTCCTGGCCATTCTCTTCCTGCGGCTGCTGCGGCAGCCCGGCTCGTCGCGTTCATAATCGTCCATTCCCACGAAGTTCCAGATCGGCGAACCAGGCCGTGGCCTCGCCGCCCGTATCATCGGTATCTACCAGCAACCCGACTGTGTTGATCGGGGGCGGATCGTCGCCAAACGCACGGCGATAGTCTTCAAAGGGGTCGCGGCTCTCGACGGTCCACTCGCCGGCCAGCTCGTCACCGCTCTGCAGTACAATCGTCGCGATCCGTTCCGAATACGGACTCGGGTAGATGCTCCCGATCGACTCCTCATTCGCCCAGACGTAGCACACGGCCCGCATCTCCGGACTGAACAGCGCCGGACCGAAGAAGACGAAAACGCGCGCGGCGTAGTCGTCGCCCGAAATGAGCCGCTCTCGATCGTTTCCGGCAAGGCTCTGGGCCACCTTCCATCGCCACGAAATCCGACCGCCGTCGAGACGACCAGGGTCGAGCTCGCCATCCTCTTCGATGAGCTGGTACCGCGTGCGTTTGTCCCGAAGCCGGCGCTCCTTCCAGTGCGCCGACCAGTCCCGGTGCGAACCGCCCAACAGGACGAGCACGGACTCCTCCGTCGTCGGGCCAGCCGGCGTGGCCGACAGGATCAACAATGCCGCGACAAGACTCAGACCGGCCTGGCTCACAGATTCACCCGTCTCCTGATAAACCCGGGACTGTCACGAATTGTTCCCGCTGGTGGAGGCGGCGGGATCGGCTGGACGATCGAGGCGGGTAGGGTCTTACAGCTCAAAGCCACCGTGACGCGGGATAGCTCCCCCGGAACAGGCGGGCCAGTGCCTGGCCGAGGATCTGGCGGCCCCAGCGGAAGCGGGCGTAGATCCGGATGAACGCCAGCGTCTCTTTCAGGACGGTGAGCTGCTCCCTTCGGGGAAGCAAGGCCAGGGCGGATCTGAAATCCGCCTCGTGCGGATTGCCGAAGGCGATCAGCAGCGGGTTCCACTGGTCGGTGCAGCGCCGCACCTCGGAAGCGATCATCCCGCGGTACACCTCCTGCACCGGACGCTGGCCGCGAAACGCCTCCACCACCGCCTCCCCGGAAATCGCCCCGGAGTGCAGGGCGCAGCTCATCCCTTCCGCCATCATGTTCAGGAACCCCGCCGCCTG
>CBDUYA010000332.1:0-3132 GCA_965371335.1 uncultured bacterium
CCTCGCGCGAGGGCGCCGCGGCTCACGGTCGAGTCACCTCGATCGGATTCTCGCAGCGCTGTTCCCCCGCCGCGCGACGCAGGTCGTCAACAACAATGCGGCCGCCGTTCTGCTGGCGCTCAACACCCTGGCGGAGGGCCGCGAGGTTATCGTGTCGCGCGGAGAACTGGTGGAAATCGGCGGATCGTTCCGCATCCCGGACATTATGCGCAGAAGCGGCGCCATCCTGCGCGAGGTCGGCGCCACGAACAGGACACGGCTCGCCGATTACGAGCGGGCGATCGGGCCGCAGACGGCTCTGCTTCTGAAGGTCCATCCGAGCAATTACCGCATTGTCGGCTTCACCGCCCGGGTTCCCCTGCGGGACGTGGCATCCCTCGGGCGTCGCCGCCGAATCCCGGTCCTGATGGACCAGGGGAGCGGCAACATGCTCGACCTCACCCGCTACGGAGTGCGCGACGAGCCTGCTGTCGGCGACGCTCTCGCCGACGGCGCCGATCTGGTCTGCTGCAGCGGCGACAAGCTGCTGGGCGGGCCGCAGGCCGGTTTGCTGGTGGGGCGGCCGGGAATCATCCGGCGGACCCGCGAGAATCCCCTGAGCCGCGCCCTGCGGGTCGACAAGATCACCTACGCCGCGCTGGAGGCGACGCTGCTCGACTATCTGCGCGGGACAGCGGCCGACGACCTTCCCGTCATGCGGATGATCTCACTCACCCGGGACGCGATCGCGCAGCGCGCGGAGCGCCTGGCCCGATCGGTCTCTTCCCGCGCCGCGGGACGGCTCGGCATCGAGGTCGTGCCGGGCGGATCGCTTCTGGGAGGCGGCTCGGCGCCCGAGGAGACGCTGCCGACGGCGCTGCTCGCCCTGAGCTCACCGCATCTGTCGGCCCGGGTCATCGAAGAGAGGCTGCGGGACGGGCCGATACCGATCATCGCCCGCATCGAGGGAAAGCGGGTCCTGCTCGATTTACGCACCGTGCCTGAGGAAGAGGACACGCTGGTGAAGCGGGCGTTGATCGGTCTGACGGACGGTGAGGACGCCCCGCCGGGCTAAACGTTGAAACGGAAGTTGATCACGTCGCCGTCCTTCACTACGTAGTCCTTGCCTTCCGCATGCAGGAGGGCCTTTTCACGGGCCGCCGCAAGGGTGCCGCAGGCGACCAGGTCATCGAACGCCACCGTCTCGGCCCGGATAAAGCCACGTTCGAAGTCGGAGTGGATCGTCCCCGCGGCACCCGGCGCCCGGAGACCCCCCGGGATCGGCCAGGCGCGACACTCGTCTTCGCCCACGGTAAAGAACTGGATCAGCCCCAGCAGGCCGAACGCCGCCTGAATCACCCGATCCCGGGCGGTTTCCTCGAGTCCCAGGTCGTCCAGAAACTCCCGGGCATCCTCCGGGGCGAGTCCGGCGATCTCCTCTTCAACCTTTGCCAGCATGGCGCACAGACCGGTGTAGGGCCGCTCCGCACGCTCCGCCAATCCGAGGTCCTCCACGAAGTTGCCGATACGGGGCGCGTCGGCATCGTCCAGGTTGACGATGATCAGGAGCGGTTTGGCGGTCAGGAAAGCGAAGCCGCGGATTTTCTTCAGCTCGTCAGGCTGCAGGTCGAGCTCGCGAATCGGCTGCTCGCGCTCCAGAGCCTCGAGGCAGCGCTTCATGACCGGCAGCTCCAGCTCGTCCTCTTTGTTCTTCATCTTCTTGATGTTCAGCTCGAGGCGCTGCACCCGGCGCTGGGCCACGTCGTGATCGGCGATGAGCAGCTCGGTTTCCATCATATCGATGTCCCGCTTCGGGTCGATCGCCCCCTCGGAATGGACGATTTCCGGATCGATGAAGCCGCGCACGACGTGGGCGATGGCATCGACGTTGCGCATCTCCTGCAGGGAGAGAGAATCCTTCGCCTCTCCCTTCTGCAGCCCCTGGATGTCGAGCAGGTCGAAGTGCGCGTAGGTGGTTTTCTTCGGCTTGAACATGCTGGAAAGGCGATCGAGCCGCGGTTCCGGCACCCGGGCAACGCCGATATTCGGCTGAGCCTTGCCTGCGGCGTACTTGTCGACCGCCACATGGGCCCCGGTCAGCAGATTGAACAGGGTCGTGTTTCCGACCTTGGGAAATCCGAGCAGTCCCAACCGAATCCGCCCGGAAACACCCGCCAAGAGCTGATTTTATCAGGGGTTTTACGCAAATGGGTGTATATTAATAGGGAGATGCCGATGAAACGCCTTCTTCTGCTCATCCCCCTGCTGGCCCTGCTGTTCGCCCTGCCCGCCGCCGCTCAACCGGAGTCCCGCACCGTCGATTACGTTCTCGGCATGCTGCAGGCCGGCATGGAGAACGATGCGATCATCGACCACCTTCTCGGGCAGGATATCCGTTTCCAGGTGCAGGTTGGCGACATCAGCCGGTTACGTGCCGCCGGCGGCTCGGACGCCCTGATCGAGGTGGTCGTCCGGGAGGGGGTCATCCTGACCGGGGAAGGGGAGCCGGACGCGGAGGACTGGACGCACCCGCAGCGCCTCGAGACGCCGCCGGAAGAGCTGGATGGGGAAATACAGGATGGGGAAGTGACCGAGGAAGAGGCGACCGAGGAAGAGCCTGTCGTCGAGGAAGAATACGACTCACATGCCTATTGGGGCGCCTCGTTCCACCTCGGCTTCGGGTTTCCTTACTACTATTCCGGGTTATACTTTTACAGCCCTTCCTATTATTTCGGATACCCGCACTACTCCCACGCTCAGTTTTACTATCCCCACCACTACTTCGGGGGGCACCGCAGCCACCACTCCGGGGGGCGACACGGCCATCACGGTCACCATGATGGCCGCACTCAGCCCCGCGGGAGCGAGCCGCGTGGCGGAGGCGGCCTTGGTGATACCGACGTGCGCGGCAGCCAGCAGGGCACCACCGTCGCCAGCAACACCGGCGGCCGCTCGCGCGGATCGGCCTCCAGCACCTCCGGGTCGCGCGGCCGGCGCAGCAGATCGCTCTCCGACGATTCTATCTCGCGCAATCGAACCCGCAGTTCGGTCTCGGGCACCTCCAGGTTCCGCGGTCGATCCCGCAGCTCGATCTCGGGCAGGTCCGGGTCGGGCAGCCGCACCCGCAGCTCGGTGTCGGGCAATACCAGGTCG
>CBDUYA010000333.1:0-3102 GCA_965371335.1 uncultured bacterium
TCGGTGCTGCTGACCGGACCTCCGGGCACGGGGAAGACCCTGATCGCCCGGGCGATGTCACGATGGATGGCCGACCTCGTCCCCTCGGGCCGCTCCCGGTTCGTCAATATCAAGCCGGGCAGCCTGCACAGTTGCTGGTACGGTGAAGCGGAACGGAATTATCGCGAACTGTTCCGCATGGCGCGCGAAGCAGCGCTCGAGAACCCCGATGTCCCGATTGTGCTCTTTTTCGACGAAATCGATGCCATCGGCAGTGCCCGTACGACGTCGATGGCGCGCGTCGATGACCGGGTGCTGCCCGCTTTCCTCGCGGAGCTGAGCAGCTTCGAGGATCGCGGCAACGTGCTGGTCGTCGCCGCGACCAATCGTGCCGACGCCCTCGACCCGGCGTTGCTGCGCAGCGGCCGTCTCGGCGATCTGATCATCGAAGTGCCCAGGCCTCGGCGGAGCGCCGCGCGAGCCATCTTCGCGAAGCACCTGCGCGATGACGTGCCGTTCGCGGTGCCGGGGTGTGGCGAAGATGCGGTGGCGGCCCACGCGACGCTGATCGATGCGGCGCTGTCGCGCATCTACGCTCCGAACGGAGGCGGTGAGCTGGCGCGGCTGACCTTCCGCGACGGAAAACGACGCGACATCCGGGCGGGCGATCTGGTGAGCGGCGCCGCCATCGCCAAGATCTGCGGTGACGCAACGCAGCACGCCTTGCTGCGTGAGATCGAGACCGGCGAGGGCGGTCTGCGCGCCGAGGATCTGTTCCGCGCCATCGATGAGGAGTTCACACGCGCCGCCGGCATGCTCACGCCGGGCAACTGCAGCAAGCACCTCAGCGGGTTGCCGCAGGACGTCGACGTCGTGAGCGTCGATCCGATTCATCGGACGGTCGCCCGGGCGCATCGCTATCTGCACGTCGCCTGACGGCGGGAGGAACGTGAAGTGAAGAGAAGGAAGAGCAGGCGAAGGAGAGGAGCTGGCGGTGCCGGCGCGCAGCGCTCGTTGCCACACCGTCTCCCCAAGATAACCGGCGCCGATGTGGAGCTGGGAAACTTCATTCTGGGAGGTGACCCGGCAATCGACTCCTGCAAGGAGGCATCGCGGTTGCTGCTGCAGGAGATCGACGGACTGCCGCTGGTGTCCCGGCCTTATGCCGCGACCTGCGCGTGCGGCAAGTGCCACGTTGCCTGGCCGGCGACCTGGACAGCGCACGGGGCGACGAGTGGGACGGCGGACCGCGAGGTCACTTACGATCCGCAGGACTGGGGGCGGAGATTTCTCGCCGGCAACGGCGGCTCATCCTACATTGATCTCGATCATCTGGAGATCTGTCTCCCCGAGGTGCGCTCCGCCCGCGATCACGTTGCCGCATGGCACGCCATGCTGCGCATCGCGCGGGGCGCCCTCGCCGCCGCCAATGACAAGCTGCCGGCCGGCCGGTCGATCCAGGTGGTGGCGGCGAACAGCGATGGCTACGGCCATTCCTACGGGAGTCACCTGAACTTCCTGATCACCCGCCGCGCGTGGGATAACCTGTTCAACAGGAAGCTCCACACGCTTCTCGTCCTGGCGGCCTATCAGGTGTCGAGCATCGTGTTCACCGGGCAGGGGAAGGTCGGCAGTGAGAACGGCGTATCTCAGGTTGATTATCAGTTGTCGCAGCGCGCCGATTTTTTCGAGACGCTGACCGGCGAGCAGACCACCTACAGGCGTCCGGTGGTCAACAGTCGTGACGAGCCGCTCTGCGGCAGGACGACCTCGTTCAGCCCGCATCACGGCGACAGTGCGGAGCCGGCACGGCTGCACGTGATCTTCTACGACAGCACGCTGGCGCACGTCGCCACCTTTCTGAAGGTCGGCGTCATGCAGATTCTCCTCGCCATGCTGGAGGCGGAGGCGCTGCCGATCGATCCGATCCTGGAGGATCCCCTGCACGCCTTGCGCGTCTGGAGCCACGACCCTTCCCTGCGGGCCACGGCGCGCACCACCGCCGGCCACCGGCTGACGGCGCTGCAGGTGCAACGCAGCTTTCTGGAGCGGGCGCGCCGCTTCGCCGATGTGGGCGGGTGCGACGGGCTGGTGCCGGAGCACGAAACGATCCTGGACCTGTGGGACGACACGTTGTCGAAGCTCGAAGCGGGCGACCTGCTGGCCCTCGCCGCCCGCCTCGACTGGGTGTTGAAGCTGGTCATCCTGCGGCGCGCCGCCGAGCAGCGACGGCTCGACTGGGGATCCCCCGAGCTGAAGCATCTCGACCTGGCGTACGGCAATCTCGATCCGGGCGCGGGGCTCTACTGGGCTTACGAGGAGGCAGGTCTGGTGGAGCGTCTGGTGTCGGATGAACGGATCGCCTGGTTCATCGGCAACCCGCCGGACGACACGCGCGCCTGGACGCGGGCCATGCTTCTGCGCAAGGCACGGCCGCATGAAGTGGAAACCGTTGACTGGGATCGGATCCGTTTTCGGACCCGCGACCGGGGGGGCTTCCCGGCCACCCGGACTCTGCGCCTCGATAATCCGCTCGGGCATACACGCGCCACGACGGAGGCGATCCTGGGGAGGTCCGGATCCCTCGACGCGGCCCTCGATGCGCTCGGCGTGGCACGGGACGACTCCGAACCGGTAGCAGTCACCGGCGCGGCCGGCGCGGCGGCGGATGCGGGAACAACAAGCTCAACCGGCCGGTCCATGGAGGGCTGGCCTTGCGAGAAAGGAGGGCGGAATGGCCATGAGATTTCGTGACCGAAGAGACGAGGAGCTGAACGTGCCCGGGCTTGATCTCGTCCCCGGGGGAGCGGGAGGCGGCGCCGCGGTGGTGGCTGAAGCGAACCATTTCCTGACGCTCGGTGACCGCCTGGCCAACCGGACGCTGTCGGGCGACAGCCTCGCTCACAATCGTTCGGGCAGCCAGCGCAACGGCCAGTGAACAACACCGATCGGATCTACGGCATCGAGACGGAGTACGCCTTCGTTCCCCGCGGCCGGAATGATCGCCTCCTGCCGCGGGGATCGATCCTCGGCCGGGTCATGGAGAAGGCCCGGCGCGACCTGCCGCACATCGTGGAAGTGGGGCGGGGAGGCCTTTACCTCGGCAACGGCGCCCGCTTCTAC
>CBDUYA010000334.1:0-3098 GCA_965371335.1 uncultured bacterium
CGCCATACGCAGAGCCGGCTCGCCCGCCCCGGCCCGGGCGCTCACCAGGCGGGCCGAGGTCCAGATCCATTCCACCGCGCCGAGCAGCAGAACGATCTGCAGGGTGCGCCCCGCCCAGGCGCGCGGCACGGCCAGCAGTCCCAGCAGGGCCAGGATCAGAACGACCATGATGAGGTTGCCGGCCCGCAGGAAATGGGCGGCCAGAACGAGCAGGCTGAGTACGACCGGCAGCAGCTGCAGTGCGATCACGGGTACTCTCCCCGCACTCATCACTTCATATCACGATCCGGGGGAAGCCAGCGCCCGGTCGACCGCACCCAGCAGCAGGTCGGCGTCGCATTCATCGAACGGCAGCGGCGGCTTGATCTTGAGAACATTGCGATGCGGCCCCTCGGCGCTCAGCAGAATTCCGTCGTTACGGATCTTCTCGATCAGAACGGCCGTCCCGGCCGTCGCCGGCTCGCGGCTGGTGCGATCCTTCACCAGCTCGACGCCGATGAACATCCCGAGCCCGCGGACATCGCCGATCTCCGCATGGCGCGCGGCGAGATCCCGGAACCCCTGCCGGAGATAACGTCCGACCCGCTCGGCGCGTTCCCGCAATCCCTCCTCCTCGATGACGTCGAGCACCGCCAGCCCGGCGGCGGCCGAAACCGGATTCCCCCCGAAGGTGCTGAAGAATTCCATCCCATTGGCGAACGACTCCGCGATGGCGGCGGTGGTGACCACCGCCCCGAGTGGATGGCCGTTGCCGATCGGCTTGCCGATGGTGACGATGTCGGGAACCGCGTCCTGCGTCTGGAAGGCCCACCAGTGGGTGCCGACCCGGCCCAGGCCGACCTGGACCTCGTCGGCCACGCAGAGGCCCCCGGCGGCACGGACACGGGCGAACGCTTCGCGCAGATAACCCTCCGGCGGCACGATCTGGCCGCCGCAGCCGGGCAGCGGCTCGCACAGAAACAGCGCGGGCGGTCGATTCTCCTGGCGCAGCCGCTCGCAGAGCGCGCCGACCTCGCCGGCGTAGGCCAGCCCCGCTCCTTCACCGCGGTGCCGGCCGCGATATGGATCGGGTGAAGCGACCTTGTGCGCCCAGTCGGGGAGCCCTCCTCCCCCCGGCCCCTCGCACTTGTAGGGGCTGAGGTCGACCAGCGTCGAGGTGTTGCCGTGATACCCCCCCTCCACGACGACGACGTCGCGGTGCCCGGTATGGGTTCGCGCCAGGCGCAGCGCCAGCTCGTTCGCCTCGCTTCCAGAATTGACGAAGTAGCAGACCTCGAGCGGCTCCGGCAGGGTGGCGGTGAGGCGCCGGGCGTACTCGATGATCAGCGGATGCAGGTAGCGCGTATTGGTGTTGAGAACCGCCGCCTGCCGGGAGATCGCCTCGACCACCCGGGGATGGCAGTGGCCGACATGGCAGACGTTGTTGACGCAATCGAGATAGGCACGACCGTCCGGATCGAACAGGTACGGGCCCCGGCCGCGCACGATCTCGAGCGGCTTCTCATAGGCGAGGCTGAGAGAAGGACCGAGGCGCCGCCGGCGCTCAGCGAGCAGGTCGTCGGGGCCGGGCGGCGTTGACGCATCGGCCAGCATTGGCGCCTCGGCCGGCGTCGGCCGTGCACCGGGACCGCAGCCCCGCCGCACCACTCCTTCGGCGTCGCGCCAGTCGATCGAGGAGAGCCGTTCGAGCATCTCCCAGGCGTCCCGATCGGTGATCTGACGGTGCGCGTTGCCGGGATCCTCCCGGGCGGCGATCGCCGAGATGGTGACGCTGACGCACAGCCGCATGCAGGTGAGAGGGAACAGGACCTCCATCTCCCCGTCACCGAGCGGCCGGGCCCGGTGATAGCCGGCCGCCAGCGCCGCGATCACGGCGAGCGGCTCGGCCGTGCCGAGGATGGCGTAGGCGCAGGCGATGGCCAGTTCGTTAATGGTATTCGAGCGCACCATGTCGCCGAAGTCGAGCAGGCCTGCCACCTGGTGCGCGCCGTCACGACCGGCCGTCAGCAGAACGTTTTCGTCGTTGGCGTCGTTATGAATGACGCTCACCGGCAGCCGGGACAGACGCGGCGCGATCCGCCCGCGGTACTGCAGCAGAAACTGCTCCACCATGCCGCGCTTCCGGGTATCGCCGATCGCGGTGGTGTGGGCGCTGATCCAGGCGGCGCGACGCAGGTCCCAGGGGAGCTTCCGATCCATTGCCGGGTGGGCGAAATCGGCCAGGCAGCGATCCAGATCGCCCAGGGTGAAGCCGAGGCGATCGAGGGTCCCCGGATCGAGCGGCCGCAACTGCGCCATCGGCCGTCCCGGCAGATAGGTGAACAGACGCAGGCGGAACGTTGCCCCCTCCGGAGTCGGGACGGTCGAGATTGACTCACCGGAGAGACCGCGGACGACGCGCGGGCAACTGGCCGCCGCGCCGCTCTCGAGGATGCGCGTCATGGCGGCGTTCTGAAACTCGAGCACCTCGGTAGGGATGCCCCGGTTGGCGATCTTGACCACGAAACGGCCGGCATCGCCGGCGTCGAGCCTGAAGTTCTGGTCCCACTCGGCCGGCAACGGCTGCAGCATGCCCTCGAGGCCGTAAAGGTCACGTACCAGCCGGCCGACCGTCTTGGCCGGAAGCTGGGGTCGGTCCTCGAGTTTGAGCTTCTTCATCGGATCTCACGGCCCGCCGCGGCGGCGCCCGGCGCCTCGCCGTACAGCCTTCAGGTCGAGGCTCCACGCGCCGGCGCCCCTCCACAGGAGATAGAGGCTGATCACAATCACGGTGATCGGGATGATCGGTGCGGCCGGCTGCAGCGGAAACAGGGCTGGATCGTCGACCACGAAGTGCACGTAGGTGGCGACCAGCATAATGCCGATGACGACAATCGACGCAGCGCGGATGTGGAGCCCGATCAGCAGCACGATCCCCAGGAAGAGCTCCAGGTAGGGAATGACCTGCATCGACAGGGCCGGCAGCGGAAGTTGCGCTGCGGTCAATTGCCCCGCAAACGCCTCCGACAGCTCCGGAATCAGAAGCTTCATGGGGCCGGTCATCAGAAAGATGACCGCCAGCAGCAGGCGGAGACCACCAGCCGGCCGATCGTCCGAGG
>CBDUYA010000335.1:0-3049 GCA_965371335.1 uncultured bacterium
TGCGAAAGCACCACCTGAAGGACGTCGCCGGCCCTGATGTACTCCTTGGCGCGCCGCACGCCCGCCTTGTAACGGGCCTCGCTCATGTTCGAAGTCCATCGCCCGCGCCGGCGGCGGCCCCGGCCGCGGCGGGGAATCGGCCGGCTCAGCAGAGCCTCGAGCGCCCCGATACGCCGCCGGGCCAGGCGATAGCGCTCCACTAGCGATCGCTGTCCGATACGGATGCCATTCTTCTCGGTGCGGATGTTGGAGACGATCTGGATGCGCTGTTTCAGATGGTCGAAGGCAAGAACCGTATCGTAGATTCCGAACAGGATGTCCGGCACGCCCAAATCGTCCTTGGCGGCGTTTGGAAGACGTTCGAGCAGCCGGGTGACGTCGAACGACAGGTAACCGACGGCCCCCCCCGCAAAGCGCGGCAGATCGGGAAGCTGAACAGCCCTGAAGGGAGCGACGGCGGAGCGCAGCGCCGCCAGGGGATCGCCGTTGATCCCGGCGTCAGAGCTGTCAACGCCCTGCCGGACGAGATGGACCGGATCGCGTCCAAGAAACGAGTAGCGGGCCAGCGACTCTCCTCCCTCGACCGATTCCAGCAGAAATGGATGCGTGGCGCCGCGGGCGATGCGAAGAAAGGCGCTGACCGGGGTGAGGAGATCGGCTCCAATCTCCCGGCAGAGAGGGACCACGTTGCCCCGGCGGGCGAGATCGGAAAGCTCACCGGGGCCGAAATTGTACCCCGTCCGTCTCACCTGTCGTCCCTGGGCGGCTGCGGCACATCATTCCTCTCCAGAATACCGAGAGTCAGCGGCACTTCGAAGACGACCTGAATCGGCTGTTCGAGGCCGCGCTGCTTGAACAGCAGCCTGAGAGGGACTTCGTTCAGGCCGGTCTCGGGAATGGGAAAATAGAAGACATCTTCCATGAAGGTGCGTGGCGGGAGAGACACGTGCTCGACCCTCAGGGTGCGGCGCGCGCTCGACGGAAAGAAATTGCTCCTGATCAGCGTGAAGAGACCGATGTAGGTCGCGGTCACCGCCCGGTTGCGATGGAAAAGGCGTCGATCGAGGTCCACCCGCCTGTACTTCGAGGCGACTTCGGCCGGCGGGGCGGTCCCGTACTGCCTGCCGAGGCTGTCCTCCAGCGTGAACGATTCTCGTGTGATCGAGAAGGTGAGCTTCGACTTGTTGGCTATCTGGACAAACAGCGGGAAATACGGCTCTTCCCTGATGAACCTGGCCCCCTCGACGCTGACCACCATGAGGGCCACGCTCCCCTCCTCCTTATAGTTGTAGGGGCTCAGTTTGTCGCTGTAAGTGCCGGGGACGTTGGGATTGCGCTCCACACTGGAACAGCCGGCGACGATTGCGCCGCAAACCGCGGCCGCGATGAGCGGTCGAGTGATGCGCTTCGTGAAATGAATCTTCATCATACGCGTCACCTTTCTGCCCCCATGCGTCCCGGGCGGCGATCGTGGGCCAGGTCGTCTCCGGAATCGATCATCAACAGCGGCAGGCGAAACTGTTCGATCGTTGAGCTGAGCAGAAATCAATTTAGTCCAGCCCCGCCGGAGTGTCAACAGAACGCCGCGATCAGGAGCCGACGTACCGATCATAAAGAGCCCGCGCCCGTACCGGGTCAGAAGTTCCCGAGATAATCGCTCTCCCGTCGACGAACACCGCCACGACGAACCCTTCGATCGCGGCCCGCAGCAGAAACCTGTTGCGGACCACCGCGCCGTGCGCCTGCAGGCGGGCGGCGAGTGCCTCGAGGTCGATGTTGCCGGCGCGTTTCGCGTTGATCTGAACCGCATTTCTGCCGCACAGGATGACGCTCTGCGCTCCCCGATCTCCTTCCAGATAGTCATAGATCCCGCCGCGACAGGCAGGGCACTCTTTCGACAGCGCTTCGCGGTCGAGGGCAAACCGCTGAATGGAATTGTGCCAGAGATCGGCGGCCACCAGATCGCGGCTCACCGACTCGAGCGATCCGGACAGGATCTTGATCGCCTCGGCCGCCTGGATCGAGGCGATGAACGCCGGCGCGGGAGGGATGACCCCTGCCGTATCGCAGGTCTCGGCGCCTGCTGCCGCGGAGAGCGATCCGATCAGACATCTCAGGCAGGGGCTCCGTCCGGGCACGATGGTGGCGGTCAGACCGTAGGCGCCGACACAGGCGCCATAGATCCACGGGAGACCGTTCTTGAGAGCGAGGTCGTTGATCAGAAATCGCGTATCGAAGTTGTCGGTCCCGTCGATGATGACCGCCATGCCCTCCGCCAGCCGCTCGATGTTGCCGGCGTCGACCTGTTCGACGGACGCTTCGATACGATTGTGCGAATTGATCTCGCGCAGGCGATCGGCGGCCGCCATCGCTTTCGGCAGACCACGCTCGACGTCAGACTCCCGGAACAGCGACTGGCGGTGCAGATTCGATTCCTCCACGAAGTCGCGGTCGACGAGACGCACGGTGCCGGCTCCGGAACGGACCAGCAGCTCGGCCACATGGCTGCCGAGCGCGCCGCATCCGACGATGAGTGCTGCGCTTGAGGCCAGACGTTGCTGGCCATCCGGCCCCAGTGGCCGGAACAGGAGCTGCCGTGAATACCGCTCATCTCCCGGCACGTCTCTCCTTCCGGGGGCTGTCGCCCTCCACCGTGCGTCGCGCTGCCCGCTGGGGTGCGGCGCCGCGTCTCGCCCGCCCGTCCGGAGCGGGCCCCTCGTCGACCCCCAACGCCGCGAGAACCGCCCGGCGCATGACCGGCAGCGGCGCCCGCCGCCCGGTGAACAATTCGAACTGTCTTGCGCCCTGCGCCAGGAACATGTCGAGGCCGCCGATCACGGTGGCGCCCTGCCGGCGCGCCAGCCGGAGAAATCTGGTCTCGGGCGGGTTGTAGATCATGTCGTAAACGAATGGCGCCGCCACCCAGGTGCCCGGGACCGGTGATCGACCGATGTCGGGGGCCATGCCGACCGGGGTCGCATTGACCAGCAGATCACACGGGAAGCGTCGCGCCCTGTGCCAGGGAAGGTGACGCGCGCCGAACTGCCCG
>CBDUYA010000336.1:0-3034 GCA_965371335.1 uncultured bacterium
GTCGCCTTCGACCCCGAGGGCGACATCCGGGGCGTGTTCGGCAAGAGCGGGGATCTGCTCAATCCCACCGACGTCGCGCTCAGTCCGGACGGCAAGAGGCTCTTCGTGACCGACTCGAAATCGCACCAGGTGGTCGTCATCGATGTCGCCAGCGGCGCCATCGTCTCGGCGTTCGGCAAGCAGGGAGGCGGCGAAGGAGAGTTCAGCTACCCGACGTCGCTCGCCTTCGACGCCGAGAGCAATCTGTACGTCGTCGATCAGATGAACGCCCGGGTCCAGATCTTCACCGTCGACGGCGACTATCTCGATCAGTTCGGCGCGCGCGGGGTCGGCTACGGCAACCTGACCCGACCGAAGGACATCGCCATCGACGAGGTCGGCTACATCTATGTGACCGACAACGCCTTCAACAACATCCAGATCTTCGACGCCGATCTCACCCTGCTCACCTTCGTCGGGGAGGGGGGCCACCAGCCTGGACAGTTCGCCGGCCTATCGGGGATCGCCGTCCGGGGCGACCAGTTCGCCGCGGTCGACCAGCTTGGCAGCCGGGTGCAGTTGTTTCGCTATCTCCGTCCCCGAACCGGCCGGTAGGCGCCGGTCCGCCACCGCATCGCCGGGCCCGGCACGAAATTTTTGCGTGCCGGCGGAGACTCCCCGGCGTAGTTTGCGCGCCGCCGGCCCCCGGCGCTCCGGCCATTGCCCGGCGAGATGTTCGGATAGGCTCTCAGGCCCCGGCCGCCGCCTCCTCCAGGCGGCGCCGCCGGCTGGTTGCATTGGCGAGACATCCGACCCCGAGGAAGAGCCCCTCGAGGGCCGCCACGACCATCATCCAGCGCACCACGCCGGCGCCGCCGAAGCCGTAGGAATGGAGGCCGGCGCTCAGCACGTAGTTGACGCCGATGTAGGTCATGACAATCGTCCAGAAGGCGACAATGCTCAGGGCAGCGACCCCGAACGCCCCGAGCCAGCGGTCGAAGCGGCCGTGCAGGATCGCCAGATAGGCGAGGAACGCGATCAGCGACCAGACCTCCTTCGGGTCCCATCCCCAGTAGCGACCCCATGATGATGCGGCCCAGATCGAGCCGGTGAGGATGCCGGCGAGCAGGAGGATGGCGCCGGCGTGCATATACCAGTAGAGAAGGTCGTTCATTTTGAACGACAGCTCCCGCTTCCCGGGGGCGAAGATCTCGACGCCGATCTGCATGTGGGCGACGACGACGCCGAGCGCCAGGACCGAGTAGCTCACCATGATGATCGGCACATGGATCGCCAGCCAGGCGGTTCCTGCCAGGACCGGCGGCATCGGGTGGATGAAGGGATCGATCGGCAGGACGTCGGCCAGCATCATGGTCAGGGCCGACATCGCCGTCGCGTTGAGGACGATCAGCCGGTTGCGCAGGAAGAGCAGCGCGATGACGGCGAACAGCCCGACGCCCCAGGCGAGGAACAGCAGCGATTCGTACATGTTGGAGGCCGGAATACGGTCCGCCACCTGCCAGCGCACCGCCAGGCCCCAGGTCATCACGGCGAACCCGAGCAGCAGCCCGGCGATCGCCAGCGCGTCGAGCCAGCGCTGCCGGCGCGTCCAGGCGAAGATCGCGGCGATGGTCGCCGGGAGCAGGATCCACCAGGCGAGCCGTGACGGACGGACCGAGTTGTAGGTGATCTCCCGGTCGATCATCCCCGGCTCGATCAGCGAGGCCGCCGGAGCGGCGCTCTGCACCGCCAGCAGATCGGGTGGAGAGCGGAGCGGATCGGGGACCGACCATGGCATCTCCCGGTTGTGTGGGTTCGGGATAGCCTTCGGATCCCGCCTCTCCATGAAGCGCTGCATCCAGATGAGGCGGCCTTCGAGCTTCTGCGCGTCCTTGAGCAGGCCGGCCACCGGTTGATCCTGCTGCGCGGCGTGGCTCGCCTGCTGCAGGTAGCCGATCAGGGTGCGGTTGCCCAGCAACTGCGCGAACGTGGCATATCGGGCCGACGCCGGCAGGCCGATCGCTGCGGCCAGGTCGGCGCTGCCGATGCGGATCATCGGCAGGCTGACGGAGCGCTCCGGATCAAACACCCAGCCGAGCACCAGGGCGACCGGGTCGTTGTCGTTCCACGCCTGCGTGCCGGTCACCTGGCGGACCGCTTCGCGCGCCAGGGTGTCGAACGGCATGATGCGTCCATCGTGCTGCACCGGCAGCCGGCGCAGATCTTCGATGATGGCGGGGTCGCCCAGGGTGGAGGCCCGGGCGCTCACGGTGCCGGCTGCGATGAGCGCCATCCCGAGGCAGATCGCCGCGGCGCGCTTCAGAGCGCGGCGCCCCACCGCGGTCTGGACCTTGCTGATCGCCCGCCGCTGCAGCGCCCGGGTGACGAGGACCGTCGTCATGCCGGCGATCAGCAACGTGTAGCCGAGGAAGACGATCGGCTGGCCCGGATCGCGCGACACGGTGAGGATCGTCTGATCCCGATCGGGCGTCTCGTTGTAGGCGGTCTGAAACAGCCGGTATCCGGCGTAGGAAAGCTCCCGGTTCATTTCGATGATAGCGGGGAACTGCACGCCGGAATCGGGATCGCGGACCGTCACGCGGCTGCGGAACATGGCGGGGCGCCGGGTCCCCTGGTAGTAATCGATCTCGAAGGCGTCGAGGTGGACGGTGAACGGCAATTCCAGCATCCGCGGCTCCCTGGTGTCGCCGGGCCGCAGCGTTTCCTCAAAGACGGCACTCTCCTCGCCTTCCCACAGCGCCATCCGCCCCTCGAGCTTGGCGCGGTCGGTCACCAGCGCCCCGGCGAGGATCAGCAGCATCGAGCCGTGGGTCAGCACGAAGCCGATGCGCTGCTTTCCCCAGGGGAACAGAGCGATCAACGAACAGAGAACATTCAGGGCGAACAGGCCGAGAAGGCCCTGAAACCAGAGGCTGTAGTAAACGTATTGGAGCGCCGTCCCGGTGCCGCGGGTTGATTCGATCATGGTGCCGGCCGCCATGGCAATCATGATCCGGGTGAGAAGAACGCCGGCGATCTTGAGCGATCCGAGCCT
>CBDUYA010000337.1:0-3019 GCA_965371335.1 uncultured bacterium
TGTTCGTCGCCAACGGGCACATCATCGACAACATCGCCCTGTTCAGCGACACCATCACCTTTCGCCAGCCGCCCGGCCTCTACCGCAACCTCGGCAACGGCCGCATGGAGCCGGCCGCGGACGGAGCGGGCGCACCTTTGCGGCGCGACTACGTCGGCCGCGGGGCGGTGCCGTTCGATTTCGACGACGATGGAGACGTGGACGTGATCCTGGCTCAGAACGACGGGCCGGCCGTGGTCCTGCGCAACGCGGGCGCGCCGTCTCGTCCCTGGGTGGCGATCGCGCTGCGCGGCGCCGCGCCCAACCGCGATGCCATTGGCGCCCGCGTTATTCTTGAAGCGGACGGGGAGCGCCAGATCCGTCAGGCCCGCACCGGGCGTTCCTACCTGAGCCAGGGGGACCGGCGCTTCCATTTCGGCCTGCCGGACGGAGCCACGATCGAACGAATCGTGGTCCACTGGCCGGGACGCGATGGCTACGCGGAGGCGTTCCACAACGTCGTGGCGCGACAGTTTCTCACCATCGAGCAGGGAACGGGCCGCCGCCTGGCGGAGTGAACCGACCTCGATTCGGGCGTGGGTCAGGGACGGGGCGGGGTGCGCGCGCTGGTCAGATGAGAGCGCCGCGTCAGTCCGGACTGCGTCAGACCCTCGATCAGATAGTAATAACGCCGATCGCCGCGCACGGCGCCGTCGATGAAGATGTAGCCGGTCTCCTCGGTGCCGTCGCCGTACGCCGGGATCGCGATCTCGTTGAGCCGCAGGAACGGCCCGGTCGGCCGCCGGGCCCGATAAACGTTCCAGCCGAGCAGCCCCTTCTCCGCTGCGGTGGTCCACTCGAGAATGATCGACGGCCCGGCCCCTGCGGCGGTGAACGAGGCGAGATCGAACGGCGCGAAGGGATCGAGCGAGGCGCGCACTTCGAATCGCGCCACCGCCTGCGGAGTGAGCGCGGCGTTACGCAGTATCAGCCAGACCTCGACCGCATCGTCCCAGGGCACCGAGACCTGACCGCGGCCATCGGCCGCGAGAACGAGCGGGACGAGAACCGGCTGCGTCCCGTGCTCGCGGTAGAAGACCAGCAGATCGGCACCCGCATCTCCTCCTTCCGCCAGCAGCGTCATGTCGAGCGCTCCGGCGCCGCCGTCGGAAGAGAGGCGAAAGGCGATGCTCCCCATCCCCTCGACCGGCTCGACCGGACCGAGATCGAATGGGAGTCCCGGGCCGACCAGCGGGAGCGCGGCCATCGGGAAGGCGCGTCCGAAGGAATAGTGACGGCCGTCATTCCGCTCGCCGGTGAAGAGATTCCAGGCGGCGTACTCGCGCAGCGCGCCTGCCAGCGACACGCCGGCCGTCTCCTGCAGAACGCGGGCGGTCGCCGGCAGCGGGTCGATCCCCTCGGTGGCGATGACCTCCCAGATACGGCGAACGACAGCCGGGTCTCCGGTGCGCTCGGCGAGGAAGAGAGGCCACAAAACGGTTCCCTGCATGAGGAGCAGGTCGTCCGATGAGAGACCGCGCCCCGCGGCCTGCTGGCGTGCCTCCAGGCCGGCCCACAGGCCGTCCACGTCGCCGGTGGCGGCAAATGACAGGAAGGCCGCCGTGGCCTCGTTCCACCAGGGTGCATCCGCCGCCGGAGCGAGGCTCGCCAGCGACAGGTGCGCCATCTGATGCATCACCGCCGCGCCGATTCGATCGGCCCCGAGGGCCGTGCCGAGAACCACGAATGGCTCGCCTCCCGGCGAGGTAACGCCGGGCGGCAGGGTCGGGTGGGCGACGTAGCCCTCGAGGCCCCGGCCGAGCCGCAGCAGATAGACCTCGCGCGGGCCGCCCTCGGCCACCGGATCGGGATAACCGAGATCACCGAGATGAGAGCGGGACGCCATCAGAAGTTCCGCGACGCGGTTCACCAGATCGGGCACGCCGTCACGATTCCGGTCGGCGGTCATCAGGCCGGCGGCCCCGGACAGGGCGGGGAAGGAGATGACGAAGCCGCCGTCCTCTGTCGTGAAGGCGCGCCGCGCCGCCGCCGCAGGGCGTGCCGCAAGCAGGGCCTTTGCCTGTTGCAGGGCGCCGGGGAAGGTCGGGGGCATGGTCGCCTCGGCAGGGGCTTCGTAGTCCAGGAGAGGGGTCATGCAGGCGACTGGAAAGGTGTCGATCCCGACCACCTCCGCCAGTATGGAGGCGGGTCCCTGCCCGATGGCATCGGGGCTCAGCATCCTGTCCCGCGCCGCCGCGGCGATCGACCGGAGAGACAGATCGGGAGCGTCCGCCGCGAGCGGCGTCGCGGCCGGAACGGTCAGCAGCATGGTGACCACGAGAATGCGGTGCGTCACGTTTCTCCGTCCGAACGAGGCTTCACTCCGAGAGTCCCAATATAGGATACAAATCATTGAGGGTCAAGACAATCCGCCGTTCCGGCCGATCGGAAAAGCGACCGTGGCGCGGGGAAAACCCCGCACGGTCGGATGGCCGGGAACCCCGCCGGGCCCCTTACCCGGGTGTAGAATGAACGTACGACGGGAGTTGCGGCATGGCTCGGTGCGGGCACAACAGGGTCTTCCTACTCTTACTGGCAGTTCTCGTCCTGTGGCCCGGAGCGGCCGCCGCCCAGAACGCCGGAGCGATCAAGGGCCGGGTTCTCGACGATGCCGGCCAGCCGCTCGGCGGCGCCACCATCACGGTGTCGGGAAGCGGCAACATGGTGATCGGCCGCGGCGCCATCTCCGGCCTGGACGGGTCGTTCCTCATCCCCTCGCTCCCCCCCGGCAGCGACTACAGAGTTCTGGCGGTCTTCCCGGCTCACACCACCATCACCCTGACCGCCGTGTCGGTGCTGGCGGGTCAGATCACGCGGATCGAGATCACCATGCAGCGGGAAACGGCTCTGCAGGAGCGGATCGAGGTGCGGGGCAAGCCGCAGGTCGTCGCCTTGGAGGTCACCACGACCTCCACCCGCTTCAGCGCGGAGTTCATCGATTCGATGCCGATTATGGGTCGCAACTATCAGGACATTCTCT
>CBDUYA010000338.1:0-3008 GCA_965371335.1 uncultured bacterium
GGCCCGAAGCGCACGTCGACCCGGGCGGGCATCGGGAACCGGCCGCCGACCGGCATCGCCTCCCGCGCCCCGGCGATGAAGGCGGGAACGACCGGCGCTCCGGAAAGCGCCGCAAGCATCGCGGCCCCGGGACGCGTCTCACCGATACGGCCGTCGGGGCTACGGGTCCCCTCCGGAAAAATACCGAGCACCTGCCCCCTGTTGAGCACCTTCACCGCCCGCCTGATGGCGTTCGAGTCCTTACCATCGGCCTGCACCGGCACGGTCCCCATCCCCCAGTAGAACCAGCGCAGCAGGAGAAGATCGTACATCCACTGCAGCACCATGAAGTGAATCGACCGCGGTGTCGCGGAGCCGAGCAGAATGGCATCTATGTACGACACGTGATTGGAAACGATGATCAGAGGCCCCCGGCGGGGAATATGATCGAGCCCCTCGCGCCGGAGCCCCAGATAAAGACGAACGAAGGGATAGAACATCCCCTTGACGAGCCAGTAGAAGATCACGCCCGCTTCTCCCCGCCGCCCGGCAGCACCAGGCCACCGCTCAGGATCATCTTGAACCCTTCTTCGACCGACATGTCGAGCTGCACCAGATCCTCGTCCCGCACCAGGGCCAGCCAGCCGGAGGTCGGGTTGGGCGACGTCGGCAGGAAGACGAACGAAAATCCGCTCATCGTGCCGCTCGAGGTGGTCTGCAGCCCGGCCTGCTCATGAGTCACGAAGCCGATCGTATAGACCCCCGGGCGCGGGTATTCGACCGCCACGACCTGCTGAAACGATGACGGCGTGCTGCGGAAGGCGTTGAGCAGCTGACGGGCGCCGCCGTAGATGCCCCGGACGAGCGGCAGGCGCATGATCAATCGATCGAACGCTTCGACGATGCGTCGTCCCAGCAGATTCGTCGTCAGGCCGCCGATCAGCAGAATCAGCAGCGCCGTCAGCACGATGCCGATGAACGGCGCGAAATAGGTGACGAACCCGAGGTCCTGCGCGTCGCGCGGCCAGACCAGCCGCAGCAGTCCGAGGATCACCGGCGTCGACACGGCGTGCACCATCTCGAACAGCACGCGCAGCAGCCATATGGTGATGATCAGGGGGAGCGTGATGGCAAGCCCGGTGAAGAAGAGCTGGCGCAGGCGGGCCCAGGCCGTGCGCTCGACGGCGGGTGGTTTAGCCACCACCTTCTCCGGTCGCCCCCGGCCGGCCGCCGATGACGCCGAGACGCCGCGCGAAGCGCATGAAGTAGTGGATCGCCGACAGAATCGCCAGCACCACGACCACCCAGATGGCGACATCCCCGGCCAGATCCCACTTGCCGAGGTACTGATGGCCGAAGATCAGCAGCACGATCGCCACGATCTGGCTGGCGGTCTTGTACTTCCCCCAGACGCTGGCGCCGATGGTGACTCCCTGGCTGCTGGCGATCATGCGCAGTCCGTCGACCGCGAACTCGCGACCGAGGATCATCCACACCATCCAGGCCCGCACCGTGCCGATCTGCACCAGCGAAATGAAGGCGGCGGAGGTCAGCAGCTTGTCGGCGATCGGATCGAGCAGGATGCCGAGGGTGGTGACCTCGTTGCGGCGCCTGGCCAGCCACCCGTCGAGCCAGTCGGTCAGGGAGGCGAGCAGGAAGACGAACACCCCGATCATCTGCCACGACAGGCCGATATGCTCGAGACCGGTGGCGCGGGACATCAGGACGACCACCAGGACCGGGGTCAGGAAGATGCGGACGATCGTGATCCAGGTTGGGAGATTGATCATCCCATCAGTTGCTGGAGGACGGTGCGCCGAGTAGAATGCGCCGGCGTGGCCGTCTTGGGTTAGATGTGCGCCGGAAGAACCATGCAACAGAGCCGGCGGCCCGCGAAAAATAACACAAGCCCCGGGCGGGGTCAACGGAGAACGGGTGCCGATACGCTTCGGAACCGATGGCTGGCGCGGTCTGATCGCCGAGGAGTTCACCTTCGAGAACGTCCGGCGGGTCACCCAGGCGGTCGCCGATCTGATTCATGAAGAAGGAAACGCCGGATCGCCCGTTCCGGTCGGATACGACACCCGCTTTCTCAGCCGGCGGTTCGCCGATGCAGTCGCCGGGGTGCTCGAGGGGAACGGCATCCCGACCATCCTCCCCGACGGCCCGACCACCTCCCCGATGGTCTCCTGCCAGGTGGTCGCCTCCGCCGCCTCTCTCGGGATGTGCGTGACCGCCAGTCACAATCCGCCCGCATACAACGGCTTGAAGATCAAAGCGGCGTTCGGGGGGAGCGCCCCGGCGGAGCTGACCGAGCGGATCGAGGCGCTGTGCGGGCGGCGGGCGCCGCGTGGCGGCCGCGCGCCCGACCGGCGCCACCCGTTCCTGCCCGCCTACGTCCCGCGGCTGCACGCCGTGGTCGATCTGGAGGCCATCCGCCGCGCTCCTCTGCGCATCGTCGTCGACAGCATGCACGGCACCGGCGCCCGGATCCTGGAAAGGCTGCTGCGCGGTGGCAAGATTCGGGTGCACACGATCCGGTCGGAGCCGGACGTGCTGTTCGGAGGATCGCAGCCGGAGCCTCGGCCCGAGAATATGAAATTGCTGAAGGCGGCCGTGATCCAGCACCGGGCGCACCTCGGCATCGCCACCGACGGCGACGCGGATCGGCTCGGGGTGTGTGACGAGAAAGGCCGTATTGTCTCGCCGCTGCAGGTTTTTGCTCTGGTTGCGCTCCACCTGCTGCGCAACAAACAGTGGCGCGGCGGCCTCGCGCGCACCTTCGCCAATACCGTCCTGGCCGAGCGCATCGCCCGGCGTTACGATCTGCCCTTGCACGATCTGCCGATCGGGTTCAAGCATATCGCGCGGCTGATGCTCGAGCAGGACATTCTGATCGGCGGCGAGGAGAGCGGCGGGATCGGGGTGAAGCGGTTCCTGCCGGAGCGTGACGGGTTGCTCATCGGACTGCTGCTTCTGGAGATGCTGACCGCCGGCCCGCGCCGGTTCAGCCGCTCGGTCGAAAAGAT
>CBDUYA010000339.1:0-2993 GCA_965371335.1 uncultured bacterium
CGGGCTCACTGGAGACGCGGATCGAGCAGCCGTGGAGTCTGAGGATGTCGCGAACAATCGACAGGCCGATCCCCGTTCCCTCGTACCTACGGCCCAAGCCGGAATCGGTCTGGTAGAAGCGCTCGAAAATCCGGCCGAGGTCGTCCGGGGCGATGCCGATGCCGGTGTCCTTCACATCGACATCGATGAACCCCCCCGAGCCACGCCGCGCCGAGACGGTAATGCTCCCTCCCTCGCGGTTGAACTTCATCGCGTTGGTCAGGAGATTGATGAACACCTGCCCGAGCTTCAGTCGGTCGCCGCGCACCACGAGATCATCGGTGTCATAGCGGGTCGAGACCGACAGGTTCTTTTTTCTGATGCGCTCGGCGACGGTCTCGATCGCTTCGTCGATGATCTGCCAGAGCGGCGTGTCCTCCAGCGTCACTTTGGCCTCCCCTCTCTCGAGGCGCGCGAACGAGAGCAGATTGTCGATCATCTCGATCAGCCGATCGATGTTGCGCAGGGCCACCGACAGGCCGCGTTCCTGTTCCGGCGTGAGAGGGCCCAGCTTGCGCCGCACGATCATCTCCGTGTAGCCCTTGATCGACACAAGGGGGGTGTGGAGTTCGTGGGAGACGTTCGCCAGCAGGTTCGACTTCATTTCGTCGAGCGAGCGCAACTCGGCATTGATAGTTTCGAGCTGCTGATTGCGCTCCGCCAGCTCCTTGCGTGCCGCGCCGATCTCGCGGCACGAGTTCTCCAGTTCGGTCCTGGTGGCGGAGAGCTCGTCGAGGCTCTTCTTCAGGCGACGCTCTCCGTCGGCGCGCGCGGTGACGTCCCGCACCGTGATGATCAGCCCGAGATGTTCTCCGTCGGAGGTCCGGATCGCTCCGGCGAGCAGGTCGACGAGGGCGCGGCGGGGACTGGCGATCTCGACGCCCTCCTGCCAGACCTCCGGTGATGAGCGTGCCTGCTCGAGGAAGCCCCGCAGAAGCCCTGGATTTGCCGCCCTCCCGAGCATCAGATCACATGCCTTCGATTCCGGCATCCCGGCCAGGCTCTCGGGCGCGAGGCCGAACAGAACGCAGAAAGCCCGGTTTGCCATGCTGACCCTGCTGCCCTGCGGCGAATAATCAAACACCACGATGCCATCGCCGGTCGCCTGCAGCGTGGCACGCAGTCGGGCTTCGCTCTCCATGAGAACCCGCCGTGATCGGGCCCGCTCGGTGAGATCGACGACCGTTGTGAACACCGCCCTGTCATTCTCATAGACGCTCCCCGCCCAGGTGAGACGCGCCTCGAGCATCGCACCATCCGGTCCGGCAAGGCGGCAGGTCGCCTCCCCCTGCGGGGCATCGCCGCGCTCCGCCGCGTCGAGCTTCTCGACCAATGGCAGCAGGTCCCGGGCATCGACCAGGTCCTTGAACGCCATACCCTGGAGGCGCGCCCGGTCGATCCCGAGAATCCTGGAGAGAGCGGGATTGGCATAGGCGATGCGTCCCTGTCTGAGGATCATGATGCCGTCGCGCACTTCCTCGACCAGGCAGCGATAGCGTTCCTCGGAGGCCTTCAGGCGGCGCTCGAGGCTTTCGTCCTCCGTCAGATCGCGCGCCATGATGAGAAGGCCGGAGGATTCTCCGTCGCGGCCGGCCGTTTTCTGCACCGACAGACGGGTCGCAAAGGATTCACCGTCCCGGCGCTGCAAGCGCGCCCTGGTGTCGAATCCCGTGTCGATGAGGGAGCGTCGTGCGAGCTTCGGAAGCAGCCTCTCCCACTCCCCGGGTGCAAAAAGAATCTCCACATGACGCCCCTGAATTTCCTCGATCGGCCATTGCGTCAGCGCGCTCGCTCCACGATTGAAGTGCGCCACCTGCCAGTCTCCATCGAGCCCGATGAGGGCCAGGTCGGGGGGGCCGTCGGTGAGCGCCTTCAGATCGAGCGCGCGTCCCCGGCTTTCCTCGATCTGCTCGCGCAGGTCCTGCAGGAGGTCGTTGAACGACTGGCCGAGCAGGCGCAGATCCGGCGATGCCTCGGGAGGCAGACGGCCGACCAGCGGGTGTCGACGCAGTTCGACGATCTGTGAGCGCACCCGTTCGATCCCACGGCGGCGTGCGAAGAGGACCAGGAGACAGACAAGCGCCGCCAGAGCGGCGACGGCGAGCGCGGCCGCGAAAACGAAGAGGATGGTGCTGTCGCTCACGGCCTCCATGGTAGCGGGTTCACCTCGACGGACCGCGGTCCGGACCGATTGCCGCGCCGGGGCCGCTGATCATCGGCCTGCCGCCCCGGCCACGCGGCGGGAGAGGGATGGAAATGGCGGCGCAGGATGGGCGAAATAGAATCCCTGCCCGTATGGAACACCACACCGGAGAAGTGCGCGATACTCCTCTTCGCTCTCGATCCCCTCGGCGATGACGCGCGCGCCGATCTTCGAGGCGATCTGGATCAGCGAGTGGACCAACTCCTGCTTGATCAGGCTGCGATGGATCCTGCGGATCAGCGATATATCGATCTTGAGAAAGTCGGGCTGAACTTCGCTGATGGTTTGCAGCGAGGAGTAGCCGGTGCCGACGTCGTCGATGGCGACCAGAAAACCCTGCTGTCGCAGCGGCGCGAGGTCGCGCTCAAATGCGTCGAAATCCCGGATGGCGGAACGTTCCGTGATCTCGAGGACCAGATTGTGCGGCGTCAGCTCCACCTCGGCCAGGATTTTGAGGAAGCCTCTATCCATGCCCCCCCTGGTGGCCAGTGTGTCGGGCCGGGAGTTCAGGAAAAGTTTCTTGCTGCGATCGAACCCCTTCGCATTGCGCACCGCCTGACGCCGGCAGAGAACGTCGAGTTCCGAGAGAAGCGAGGGGGTGTTGGCGTCGGAAAAAAGCGCTTCGGGACCCGCGAACGACGAATCGGAGGGACCCCGGGTCAGTGCCTCGTAGCCCATGATCGATCCCCGCTCCATATCAACGATCGGCTGGTAGTGGGTGGTCAGGCGGGCCTCCCGCAGGATGGAGAGG
>CBDUYA010000340.1:0-2985 GCA_965371335.1 uncultured bacterium
CGTCGACCAGGATAGTCCCACGACTCCTGAGGACGCCAAGGCTTCGACGGTCCGTCTGCGACTCGGTTACACGACCGGCATGTTCCATGGATTGTTCGCCATGGCCGAGTTCGATGGGATCTGGGTGATCGGCTCTGACCGTTACAACAGCACCGCCAACGGCCGGACAGATTTCCCGGTGGTTGCCGACCCCGAGGGCGAAGAGCTGAACCAGGGGTACCTCGGTTACATGCCGCTCGACACGATGACCTTCAAGCTAGGACGGCAGCGCATCAAGCTCGACAACGATCGCTTCATCGGCAACGTCGGCTGGCGGCAGAATGAGCAGACCTACGACGCCTTCAGCGGATGGTTCGATTTCAGCGACGAGTTCGCCCTGTTCGTCGGCTATCTCAACAACACCAACCGGGTGTTCGGCGAAGACAATCCCGATCTGGCGCGCGCCGAGCTCAACCTTTCCGCCCCGCTGCTGAACGTCTCTTACCAGTTCCCGATAGGCAAGCTGACCGGGTACGGCTACTTCCTGGAGCAGGAGGATTTTCCGCTGTTGTCGCAGCAGAGCGTCGGCGTCCGCTTCATCGGATCGCGCGCCTGGGGCGACGACCTGAAGTTCCTCTACACCGGTGAGTATGCCGACCAGTCCGACTACAAGGACGGCGCAGCGATCATCGATGCTTCGTACCAGTTTGTCGAGCTGGGAATCGGTATCAAAGCGGTCACGCTCAAGGCCGGCTACGAGCTGCTCGAGGGGGACGGGGTCTACGCCTTCCAGACGCCGCTCGCCACCGGACACGCCTTCAACGGCTGGGCCGACCAGTTCCTCGTCACGCCGCTCACCGGCCTGGAGGATACCTATTTCTCCGCCGCCGCCACGCTGAAGGGGATCAAGCTGCTTGGCGTCTATCACAACTTTGCTCTCGACGAGGGGAGCGGCGACTACGGGACGGAACTCGACCTCCGGATCACGAAGGGGTTCGGGAAGATGTACTCGGTCGGCCTGAAGTATGCAAGCTATTCGAAAGACACCGGCACGCCATCGATCAGCCTCCCCGGCGGCCTCGTGCGGGCAAACGTCGACGTCGACAAATTCTGGGTATGGCTGGGCCTGAAGTTCTGACCCCCGACGCCTCGCGCGCATCCCCGCGCGTTCCGCGCGCGGTGCCGGATGACTCGGTGGCGGATACCCGGACCAGCCCGGCGAAGTCGTCCGCTGGCGAACGCTCGCAGCGCATACCCCGTTCGGAGGCGACCAACGCCGCGTTGATCGAGGCCGCCTCAGGGAATTCTTCACGCCCTGCGTGACTTTTCACTTGACGCGGCGGCCGCTCCCGTGTATAAGAACGGCGCACGTCCCGCCCCCGCCGCGCACTGTCCCGGCCGCATCGCTGCAGCGGCAGCGCATCAGCGCCCCCCGAACGCCGCTTCCGCAACGATGTTCCTGATCACCCCGCCCCCGGAAAAGGAGACGCATGCCCGGAGGCGAACGTGGTTCCCGCAACGACGGCCCCACTCATCTGACCATCCTGCCGACCTACCGCTGCACCGCCGCGTGCGAGCAGTGCTGCTTCGAGAGTGATCCGCACATCAGGGGACGGATCCCGATCGACCGCATTCTCGATTACATCGATCAGGCGGCGCGCGATCTTCCCTCCCTGGAGCTGGTCGTCTTTTCCGGCGGAGAGTGCTTTCTGCTGCGGGACGATCTCGACCGGGCGATCCGCCGGGCCGCATCGCGCAATCTGGCGACCCGCTGCGTCACCAACGGCTACTGGGCCACCTCGAAGGGGGCCGCCCGCCGGCGCATCGGGGCGCTCTACCGGGCCGGGCTGACCGAGCTCAATTTCAGCACCGGCGATGAGCATCAGAAATTCGTGCCGTTCGACCGGGTCGTGCACGGCGCCACGACCACGGCCGAGTACGGGCTCAGCGCCGTCATCGTCGTCGAGGGCTGCCGTGAGGCGCGCTTCACGATGAAATCCGTTTTCGCGCATCCGCGGCTCGCCCGCTTCATGAAGGAGAGCCCCGCGCGCCGCAATCTCACGCTGCTGAACAACGTCTGGATGCCGTTTCAGGGGGGGAGTTCGATTACCCAGGCCGATGAAGTCTATCGCCGCAAGGAGCGCTTGCAGCGCTACAAGGGGTGCGACAACGTCCTGGAGAACCTGGTGATCACTCCGCACGAGCAGGCGGCCTCCTGCTGCGGCCTCACCTTCGAGCATATCCCCGAGATGAAGCTCGGCAGCGCCCGCCGGCGCCGGCTGCGCGATCTCTACGATACGCAGATGGAGGACTTCATCAAGATCTGGCTGCGGGTCGAGGGGCCGGAGAAGATTCTGCACTTCGCCACGTTGAAGGATCCCGGCATCACGTTCCCGGACGATGCCATGCATCCCTGCCAGGTGTGCGCCCGGCTGTTTCTCGATCGGCGCGTGCGGCAGGTGCTGCAGCAGCACTATCTCGAGAAGGTTCCCGATGTGATGTTCCGTTACCGGATGATGCGCAGCCTTCAGGAGCGCTCCGACCCGAGACTTGCCCCCGGTGGAGACAGAGAGGCCGTGCGGGTCGGCTATGGCGCCTGATGGGGACGGCGGTGGGAAGAAAAGGAGTGAAGAGAGGAGAAAGAGAATGAAACGACGATCGTTCATCAAGAAGGGGGCGGCCGGTCTGACGTTCCTGGCCGTTGGAGCGGCCGGGGCGGGAGAGAAGGGCGCGGTGAAAGGAGAGAAGCGGAGATTGTTCGGGATGCCCGACAGCGTCCGCCGCAGAACACCGGAGGAGCGCAACCTGGTCCGTTACTCGCTGGCGCGCACCGACCTGCCCCCCGTGGTCTGGGACGAGGTGGTGGCGCTCGGCGCGCTGGCCCGTGACGTGTTCGACAATCCCGAGGTCGCCAAGGCGTTCACCCGCAACCCCCGGCGTTATCTCGCAGCGATCGGCCTCGCCGAAGTGGCCCGTGAAGCGGCGCAGCGCCACCGGCAGGCCTAC
>CBDUYA010000341.1:0-2947 GCA_965371335.1 uncultured bacterium
GCCCCCGGGGTGGCTGGTTGGCCACTATGCGATCCGATGCCGTATGGGAGGTTCTGGAAGAACGGGATGGATGGCGGCGGGTTCGTCTGGAAGGTTGGATCCCCGTCTCCTCCGCGGCCCGAGCGGCGCCCCCGGCGGGAGAGGCAGCGGCAGCCGGCGCGTCGGATCAGGACGGCCGGGGGGGAGAGAAGGGTTCGGTGGTGGAAAAACCGGCCGCGGCCGCCGGCCGGCCGATGGCCGCTCCTGAAGACGATCGGGGGGCGACCGTCAGTGGGGTGTTGCTACCGACCCATGACGATCGGGCCGCCGGCCCGGGCGCCGGCCTCCTCGTGCTCCTGGTCGGCGATCTCGATGCCCTGGGAGAAGAGCACGAGCGGGCGGGGAGAGAGTGCATGGCCGCGCTGGAGACAATGCAGCAGGAGATCGAATTGAAACGCGACGACTACCGGCGCCAGATGAATTCGAGCGACAATTTCAAGGAGGCGGCAAAGCGCAACGACATGGCAAGGAAGGCCGTGAAAGAGGCGGAGCAGGCGCACCGCGAGCGTGTCGACGACTGCCGTCGCGCGGCCGACGAGGTCTTCCAGCAATATACCGTACAGAGAGCGATATCGGATGCGGCAGGGCGGTTCAAGTTTGTCGATGTGCCGCCGGGTGAGCTTCGCGTGGTCGCCACGGAGATCGGAGGAGAAACGCCACGCGCCTGGGCGCTCGAGTGTCCGATTAAGGGAACTGCGCCGATCGTGCTCGATCCGCGAACCGATCGCTCGGCCATGCAGCCCTACTGGGGACTCGATCGGGGGGGCGGCTCCAGAACCCCCTGATCACGTTCGGAGCGTGACCAGGGTTACGCCGGCGCCACCTTGGCCGGCGACCGCCGAAGAGAAGCCCTCCACGTGGGGGTGACCCTTCAGCAGGTGGGCGATCGCTCGTTTCAACCTTCCCGAGCCGAGCCCATGAATCAGACGCACCTCGCTGATGTCGGAGAGGGAGGCGTCATCCAGGAATTTGTCGACCTGCCGCAGAGCGTCATCGACCGTCAGCCCCAGCAGATGGATCTCCGTGGAGGGCTCGGTAGAGCGGCGCTGCAGTGAGATGCCGGTGGGCAGCGCCGGCTTTGCGGCGGTCCGGTCCGGCTCCGCCTCGCAGTCGTCGCGTTCGACAGTCAGCTTCTTGCCGCGCACCATGACGACGACGCGATTTCCCCTGACCTGCTCCACGGTGCCCCGGACCCCCATAGGGCGCACGAGAACCGAACATCCCGGAGCGATCGTGCCTCCCGTGGTGATGCCCCGGTCTGCCGTCCCGGCGACCTTACGAACCAGTCGCCTCGCCTCTGCCTTGACCCGCGCAGCCGCCCGCGCTTCATCCTTACGCAGGCGCTGTGCCAGCTCACGATCCTTCAGTGCCGCGAGGTAGCGCTCACCTTCTTCCCGGATGGATGCGAGGGCGAGCTCGATCTCGTCCACCATTGCCGTTCGGCGACGCTCCTCTCGTTCGGCTGCCTCCTTCTCCATCGCGGCGCGGTCGGCTGCCAGGCGGGCGAGTTTACATTGCACCTCGATGCGGTGCTCTTCGAGCTCTGAAGTCAGGGTCTGCAGGCGGGCCAGATAGTCGGAGATGACCGCCCCGGACCTGCCGCGGGGCGCGCGCGCCGCCCCCAGGCTCGACCGGGGGAGCCCGAGGCGCGCGGCGGTATCCAGGGCGCCCCGACCTCCCCGGCTACCCGCCACGAGGCGATAGGTCGGGGCGAAGGTCTCCTCATCGAACTGCATCGCGGCGTTGGTGCACTGTTTGGTCGAGGCAGCGTAGGCCTTCAGCGCCTCGAGATGAGTTGTGGCGATGACGATTGAGTCCCGCTGGCGCAGATAATCGACCGTTGCGATGCCGAGCGCCACACCCTCCTCCGGATCGGTGCCGGTGCCGATCTCATCGAGCAGGACGAGGGCGGGTGGTCGCAGCCCCGCGGCGATGTCGGCGATTGACTTGATGCGGGCTGAAAAAGTGCTCAGGCGAGCGGAAATGGACTGGCGATCGCCGATGTCGATGAAGATGCTGCGAAAGACCGGAAGGTGCACTTCGTCGGCGGGAATCGCGAGCCCCGACTGGTGCATCAGGGCGAGCAGACCGACGGTCTTAAGTGCGACCGTCTTTCCACCGGTATTGGGGCCGCTAATCATCAGGACACGCGTCTCCACGGAGAGTGCCAGATCGAGCGGGACAATCCGCCCCCCCTCCGCGCGGAGGCTGATCTCCACCAGGGGATGGCGGGCGCCTGTCAGGCTCAGGCCGTTCGTCTGGTCGACCGGGGCTGGGTGGGCGTCCATCCTCCGTGCGAGGCGGGCGCGCGCCATCACCAGGTCGATGCGGCCAATTGCCGTGCGCAACGCGCGAAGCTCCGGGAGCCGTCCGCGGAGCAGATCGCTGTATTCGCGCAGCAGACGATGCACCTCGGCCGACTCGCGATCGCGCAAAGTCACGATCTCGTTGTTGAGGTCGACCGTCTCCAGCGGTTCGAGGAAAACGGTCGCGCCGCTGCCCGATACGCCATGTACGATTCCGGGCAGCGCCTGACGGGCCTCGGAGCGGATCGGGATGACGTGTCGATCGCTGCGGATCGAAACGAAGTCGTCCTGCAGGATCCGCGTGATCTCAGGACGTCCGGTGATCCCGTCGAGAATCCCCTGCAGCCGCTCGGTGCGGCGCTGAAGATCACGGCGCAGGGAGCGAAGACCGTCGCTGGCGTGATCGAGGATCTCGCCGCTGGTGGCGATCTTGCCATCGAGGAAGCGGACGAGATTGCCGAGATCGGGCAGGGCGCAGGCGAGTTCCCAGAAACCGGGGTAGGCGGACCGGACTTCGGTGAGGGCCGTCTTCAGGCTGCGGCCGCTCGTCATCGCGCCCAGCAATTCTATGATATCGAGCGGCTTGAGTGTCGTTCCGTCGA
>CBDUYA010000342.1:0-2899 GCA_965371335.1 uncultured bacterium
CGGCGGCTCGATCAGCGCACCATCTACATGACGACCCCGGAATATTTCGGCGTCTACGCGCGGCGCATGTTCCAGAGCGGCATCAGCATGGTCGGCGGCTGCTGCGGCACCAGTCCGGAACACATCCGCCCGGTGGTCGATGCCGCCAGGATGATGCGCGGCGGGAAGGTGGAGATCGCGCCGGCCATCACTGACCGCACGGCGCCGGAGATCCATCCGCTGCAGCCGATCCCGATGGAGCAGAAATCGCCTCTCGCAGAGAAGATCGCCCGCGTCTACCGTGATCGCATCGATCCGGCCGGCCCGAGGAATACCGTGCGGAGCCCGCGCGATTTCGTGGTGAGCGTCGAGGTCAATCCGAGCCCCGGCCTGAAGCCCGATCGGGCTCTCGCCGCCGCCACCATGCTGAAGCGGGCGGGAGTCGACGTGGTGAACGTCGCCGACGGCCCCCGTGCTGCGGCGCGCATGAGCAACCTCGCCCTGGCGCTCAAGATGCGCGCCGAGGTCGAGACCGATGTCATCCTGCACGTCTGTTGCCGGGACCGGAACCTCCTCGGACTCTTTTCGGATCTCGTCGGGGCATGGGTGCTCGGCCTGCGCAACCTGGTGATCATCACCGGCGATCCGCCGAAGCTGGGAGATTATCCGGCCGCCACCGCGGTGTTCGATCTCGACAGCGTCGGTCTTCTGCGTCTCGTCGATTCGTTGAACCATGGGATCGATCCGGCCGGGAAGTCGATGGAGGAACAGACCGGCTTCCTGCTCGCCTGCGGCGCCGAGCCGGCGGCCCACGACTACGATCGGGAGCTGCGGAGGCTGGAGGAGAAGAAGGGGGCCGGCGCCGAGTTCGTCATGACCCAGCCGGTTTACGATCCCGCGGTCCTGACCCGTTTTCTCGATGATATCCGTTCGCTCGGACTGCCGACCCTGGTCGGCCTCTGTCCTCTCGCCAGCACGCGCAATGCCGAGTTCCTGCACAATGAGGTCCCCGGCATGCAGATCCCGGCCGCCATCCGCCGCCGCATGGCGGCGACGGAGAGCCCCGAACAGGGCCGCCGCGAGGGGGTTCTGATCGCCCGCGAGATGCTGGAGCAGGTGAAGGAGAGCGTCGTCGGAGCCTACGTGATGCCGCAGTTCGGCCGCTACGGCTCGGCGGTGGAGGTCTTGCAGCCGCTCGGATACGACTTCGCCTCCGGCGACGGAGAGAGGTCATAGCCGCGTGGTAGCCGCGGGGCCTCTCCGGGGTCTAGATTCCAGTCGATGGAGAGCCTCGTCGAGCAGGGTCGATCGGCCGCGCCGGGCGATCTGACCCGCAAGCTGCCGTCCGCCAGACCGCCCTTTCTGGAGGGGGCGCTCGACAATCCGAAGCTCACGCCGGCGCATGTTCTCCAGCTCCTCAGGAATCCCCGCATCACCTCGACTCTCATCGATCAGATCGCCCAGAACCGCACCTGGCTGCGCGTTTACAGCATCCGGGCCGCCCTCGTCACCCACCCCCGAACTCCGAGGCTGATCGGCGTCCTCCTCCTCTCGTCGCTTGGCTGGCGCGACCTTGCCAGCGTCTCGCAGCGGCCGCGCATCGATCCTCAGATCAGACGCCTGGCCGAGCGACGCCTGACGATCTGCCTGGACGAAATGGCGCAGGGAGAGCGGATGACCCTGGCACGCATCGCGGGACGCGGCATGATCACGCCGCTCTGCGAGGACGACAGCCCCCGGGTCGTCGGGGCGCTGCTGCAGAACCAGCGCCTGCTGGAAAACGATGTTCTGCGGATCGTAAGCCGGCGATCGGCCCCCGGAGCGGTCCTCCGGACGGTGGCAAACAACGATCGTTTCGGCCGCCGGCGGGAGGTTCAAAAGGGGATCGCCCGCCACCCCAATACCTCCTCTCCGGTGGCGTTGCGGATTCTGCACAGGCTGGGTGAAGCGGATCTCAGGGAGGTTCTTCGGGCTCCCCGGCTTCCGCAGCTGATCCAGGTGGCGGCGAGCCGCCTGGTGGAGCGCCTCTCCTCCCCGCCGGGCCGCCGGTGTCGTCGCGGCCCCGGCCGGACCCCTCGATCTGAAGCTTAATTCACAGGAATAATGGCACTTAGACCTGTTTGACAAACCGGTGGGGCACCCTTAATATTTACCCACGGGCCAAAATGTGCGGTGAACGAGAGAGTTCCGCATTCGGTCACGGGGCTGCATGGGACGGATCGGCGAGACCCTTAGGAAAGCGCGCGAGCTGCGGGACATCGATCTGCGGGAAATCTCCGACGCGACCAAGATCAGTATCCGCTTCCTGGAGGCGATCGAGGAAAACCGCTTCGAGATGCTGCCAGGGGGCGTGTTCAACAAGGGATTCATTCGCGCCTACGCCAACTACATCGGCCTCGACAGCCAGGCGATGGTTGACAACTATGTTCACGACCTCGAAGCCAGTCGTGATGACTCGACCGAGGCGTCGGTTCATCCGGACGGCCTGCACCGCCCCGCCGAGATTCCTCTGCGCCGCGCGGCCGCCGTTGATCCCGCGGCGGTCGATCCGGCAACGAAGGTCGTCGCACCCGCAGGAACGGGTGCGACAGGTGTTCCACCCACGGGCTCCGCCTTCGGGGTGCCGGTCGCGAGGCACGACGGGAAGGATGTCCCGCCGCCCGTCCGTGGATCGAACGCCCTGTCGCGCGTCATCTGGCTGGTGGCGGCGACCGGGCTCCTGTTCTGCATCATGGCGATCTGGAAGTCCATGGTCGACGCTCCCCCTGCGGCGGTCGAAGCGCAGTTGCCGCGCCTGCCGGAACCGGCGTCGGCCGCGCCACGGCCGGGGGGGGCCCCCCCCCGCCCCGCGACCGGGGGGGACACCCCCCCGGCCGCCGCCGGGGCCGCCCACCCCGCGGGGGGTGGCGCCCCCCCCCCC
>CBDUYA010000343.1:0-2835 GCA_965371335.1 uncultured bacterium
CAGCGCCAGCCCGATGGTCAGGGCGATCTCACGACGTTCGGGAACTCGCCGCAACAGGGGATACGGCGGAACGACCGGGTATGGAGGTGGCGGCTCCGGTGGAGCGGCACGGCGGAGCATGGGATCGGAGGTTCAGCTCGACAGACGAATTCCGATCTTCAACTGCAGGATGACCTTCTTCCCCCCGATGTTCACGGTGATCGGCACCTCGATCTGACGTACCTCGCCCGGAGCGACCGGACCGATCGCGATTTCCTGGGGTGAGGCGGCCGTGATCGGCGGCGCGAGTGGATCGAGGGCGTCCTGCAGGTCGATCGGCTCGTCGAGATCGATCGGCTCGGCGGCGGCGTGCGCCTGAGGCATCGGCCGTACCTGCGCCTGCGGCGCAGGAGCGGCGGTGCGGGCCGGCGCGGCGGGTGGTGCCGGCGCCGGGGCGGCGAACGGAGGAACGACGCCGGGGGCCGGGTCGGCTTCCAGCTCGGGGAGCAACTCTTCCCCGAGGTCGATCGCCTCATCGTCCGCGGCGATGACCGCTTCCAGCGGGACCTCGTCGACCAGGTCGAGAACCGCATCCATATCGCTCTCCGGCGGGGATGCCGATGGGGGCGGGACGGCCGGGATGGCGACCGTCGCCCCCCCTGGCGCCGGCCGTTGATCAAACACCGGCTCCTCGATGTCGAGGGCATCGAGAGCGAGCTCCTCCGGTCCGGTCGGCTGCACCGGTGCCGGGGGCGGAGCGGCCTCCGGCGGGCGTACCGGCTGCCGGGGCAACTGGAGATCGGCCGGTTCATCCTGGGTCGCCGCGCGCTGCACGCTGTACCTGGTCGACAGCTTGCTCAGAACCAGTTTGGTAATCGCCTTGAGGGTGTCTTCCACTCCGATCCCGGTCATCGCCACGGACTCGTAGAACGGGGCGTTATGACGGTTGATCCGGGTATTCATCTCCTCCACCGACGAGAGATTCGGGAGGTCCCGCTTGTTGAACTGCATGACCATCGGGATCTCGTCGATCTTGATCCCCATCTCGCGGAGATTTTCCTCGAGGTTCTTGTAGCTCTCGATATTGGCTTCGACCATCCGGGCCTGGGAGTCGGCGACGAACACCACGCCGTCGGCCCCCTTGAGGACCAGCTTGCGTGTCGAGTTGTAGAACACCTGCCCTGGCACCGTATAGAGCTGGATGCGTGTTTTCATACCACGAATCATCCCCAGCTCGATCGGCAGGAAGTCGAAGAACAGGGTCCGGTCGGTCTTGGTCGCCAGGGAGAGCATCTTGCCCTTCTTGACGTCCTCCGGGAGGGAGCCGTAGACGTACTGCAGATTGGTGGTTTTCCCGCAGAGACCGGGACCGTAGTAGACGATTTTAGCGGTGAGTTCGCGAGTTGAGTAGTTAAAAAGGACCATCCGCTCTCCGGAGGCGACGGGAATATAACACCGGCGATGGAGAGAGTCAACGTGAGCGGGGGCGGCGGCGAATGCTCAGGTTCAAAGGGGTGGCAGTGAGGCCCAGACGATCCCGCAGCCGACGTTCCAGAAAGCGCCGGTAGGCGGTGACTACGCGCCTCCCGTTGCCGAAGATGACAAAATGGGGAGGTGGTCCGCCGACCTGGGTGATGTAGAAGAAGCGCACGGCCTGTCCACGATCGGCCGGCGGGTGCTTCTCCTTCACGATGGCGGCCAGGGCGTCGTTGAGGGTGGACGTGCTGAATCGGCGCATCGTTTGCTGGCGGAGCCGGCCCAGCTCCGCCAGGAGCTTGCCGAGACCGGCGCCGGTGAGGGCCGACAGGGGGACGACGGGAACGTGGGTGGAGAACCGCAAAGCGTCGCGGATCGCGCCGATGCTCTCCGCCAGGCCGGTCTCCCCGTCCAGGAGATCGATCTTGTTCACCGCGAGGAGCGCCGGCTTCCGGCTCTTGACCACGAGACCGACGAGCGACTGATCCTGGTGGGTGATGGCGGTGCTGCCGTCGACCAGAGCGATGGCGATGTCGGCCTGTTCCAGCGTCTGCCGGGCCTTGATGACGCTCACCCGCTCGATCTCCTCCCCCGCCCGTGCGTGGCGGCGGATGCCGGCGGTATCGACAATGCGGTAATCGGTCCCGCCGTGCGAGAAGATGGCATCAATCGGATCACGGGTCGTGCCGGGGGTTGGCGACACGAGCGCGCGATCGCCTTTGACAATGCGGTTGAAGAGGGATGACTTGCCGACGTTCGGCCGGCCGATGAGCGCGATCGGCACACCGGCCGGAGGGGGCGCGACAGCGGCGTCCGGGAGCATCGCACGGACCCGGTCGACCAGTTCGCCGATCCCGCGGCCATGTTCCGCCGACAGCGGCATCACCTCTCCGAGCGCCAGCCGGTACACCTCGCCCTCCAGGCCTTCCGCGGTGGGCACGTCGATTTTGTTGGCGATCGGGATGATCGGCTTTCCGCTGGCGCGCAGGACGACGGCGACCTCGGTGTCGGTGGCGGTCGGACCGACCCGGGCATCGACGACGAACAGGATCAGGTCGGCCTCCTGGACGGCTTTCAGCGCCTCATCCCGCACCTGGCTGGAGAGATCGTCGGTCGCCCCGGTTACCAGCCCGCCGGTATCGAGCAGGGTTGCCCGGCGGTCGTGAAACTCGCAGAGTGCCGCGATCCGATCCCGGGTCACCCCGGCCCGATCGGAGACGATGGCCTTCCGGCGGCCTATTAAGCGATTGAAAAGAGTTGACTTACCGACATTCGGAGCCCCCACGATGGCGACGACGGGCGGCGGCATACGGCTCTCCAGACATCTCTGAGAAGTCCTTCAGAAAAAGGGAAATATATCACAGTGGCAGTTGACACACA